>JBJMQJ010000228.1:0-8722 GCA_045802765.1 Myxococcales bacterium | reverse complement strand
GCCGGGACGTACATCCTCGCGTTCAAGCACGGCCTGAAGCTGTTCGCCGACTGCACGGTGAACGCGGATCCCACCTCCGAGCAGCTCGCCGACATCGCCATCTCAACGGCGGAGTTGGCCCGCGAATTCGAGCTGACGCCGCGCGTGGCGATGATGTCGTACTCGAACTTCGGGACCGATCCAGGAGGCTCGCCCGGCAAGGTCCGCCGCGCGCTCGAGCTGGTGCGGCAGCGCCGTCCCGAGCTGGAGATCGACGGCGAGATGCAGGTCGACCCGGCGGTCGTGCAGAGCGTCCGCGAGCAGGAGTTCCCCTTCGTGCGGCTCACGGGCGACGCGAACGTGCTCGTCTTCCCCGACCTGAACAGCGGCAACATCGGCTACAAGCTGCTCTGGCGCCTCGGCGGCGCGGAGGTCATCGGGCCGGTGCTGATGGGCATGGCGAGGCCGGTGAACGTGCTGCAGCAGGGCGCCAGCGTGCAGGACGTGGTCAACCTGGCGGCGATGACCGCGGTTCGCGCGCAGAACGAGATCGTCTACTGAGCATGCGACAGGCGCGGCCGCAGCGCGCCCTCGAGCTCAGAGGCGATCCGGCGGTGCGCCGCCGGATCCGGGTGTCCGTCCCAGGGCAGCAGCTCGGCGGGGGCGATGTCGACCAGCGTGTACGGAAGCCCCTGCTCGACGAGCAGCTCGCGCACCAGCGCACCTTCGGGGTGCTCGTCCAGCGTTCGGCGCGTCCCGATGGAAATCACCGCGAAGAGCGGCTCCGCGCCGCTCTGGCGCGCGACGCGGGCGGACTCACGCAGGATGGCGGCGGTGAGCCGGGTGGATTCGCGCAGCCCCTCATCGCTCAGGTACCGCAGCTCGTTGACCAGCAGATCGCGCAGGCGGAGCTGGGCAAAGAACCCGTCGGCGGGTGGCACGAGGACGAGCGCGCCTTCGCGCAGCGCGAGTCGCGGGCGGTAGTCCTGCATGTTGCGGTCGAGCATTACGGGCACGAAAGTGATGACCGCCGCGGTGGGCCGCCGCAGGCGCTGGAGGGCGTCTCCGAGGCGGAGCAGCGCCTGGTCCGAGGCGTACCCGCCGCAAGCGGTGTTGACCACCTGGAGGCCGAGGTCCTTTCCCATCAGAGCGCCAAAGGTTTCCTCGTACGCGACTCCATGCCCCGCCGCGATCGATTCGCCGGCCACGATCAGCGACGGCAGGTCCGGGTCCGGCGCCCCTCGCGGCGCTTGCGCCCGATCGCCCCATTCGTCCACGGCGTACTCGACGGGATGCTCCGGCGGGCCCAGCACGGTCGCCCGCGACGGGAACAGGACCCATCCGAATCGCGGATCCGGACGGCCCAGGCGGAACTCGACCTTTCCCGAGCGCCACGCCGCCGGCTGCCCGTTCGCGCGCCGCAGGATCAGCTCCGACGCAACCAGCGCGAGGACCACCGCCAGCGCGATCCTCGCCACCCCACCTGGCGTCGCGCGGGCGAATGCCCGGCCGGCCGGCCACGACAGGGCGACCAGCGCGATTCCTGCGGCCACGACGCCCGCGCGTACGTCGCGCGACACCCAGACGGGCGCCCAGGGGTAGTAGCCGGGCAAGAGCACGTGCCGCTCGAACCACGGGTAATCCATCGCCTTCGCCGCGAGGAGCAGCGCGGCGCCGCACGCGGCGCAGACCGTGGTCGCAATCGAACGCAACGTCTCCCGAGCCTACCCTGTGCTAGCGTCGGCCGCATGGACGAGGTGGTCGGCCCGTCCGCGCTGGATCGCGCGTTGCGGCCGCTGCACCGCTGGGTGTGGCGCGATCCGCACCGCCGCGCGCGCAAGCTCCTGCGATTCGCCGAGACCGAGGCGGATGGCGGTCGCGACCTGTCCCGCGCGGCGGAGCTGACCAGCGATCCGCTGCTGCGCCGGTTGTACCTGCGCCACGCGGAGGACGAGCTGCGCCACGCGGCGCTCTTCCGGGATCGAGGGCGGGCGCTCTTGCGCGAGCTGCCGCGGGCGCGGGCTGGATTCGAGGCGAACTGGCTCGCTCCGGGCGAGCGCGGCCTCGACGACCTGCGCGTGGACGGCGAGCGCGACGATTCGCTGCTCGCGTTCCTCCACCTCTCCGAGAAGGCGGCGGCGCAGCGCTTCGCCATCTACCGCCAGGTGCTCGGGCATGACCCCGCGACCCGGGCGGTCTTCGACGACGTGCTCCACGACGAGGCGTTCCACATGACGTATACGCAGACCCAGCTCGCGCGCGTGGCTGCCCGCGGAACGCGCACGAAGCTGTTCCGGGCGCGCATCGGCCGCCTCTGGAAGGCGTACCTCCGCGCGGCCGCGGCGCTGGCCTCGCTCCTGGGAACGCTCCTGCTGCGCATCCAGTACTTCGTCGTCCTGCCGCCGTTCGCGTTTCTCGCGCGGCGCGCCGCGAAGCGCGAGCCGCCCGGCTTCGTGGCGGCGCGCCGCCCGTCCCGTCTCACGAGCCAGTACTGATGCGCATCCTGGGCATCTCCGCGCACTACCACGACTCCGCCGCCGCGCTGGTCGCCGGCGGCTTGCCCGTCTGCTCGGTCCAGGAGGAGCGCCTCTCGCGCCGCAAGAACGACGCCGCCTTTCCCCTCGCGGCGATCGAGTGGTGCCTCGACCGCGCCGGCCTCGAGCCGGAGCAGCTCGATGCCGTCGTCTTCTACGAGAAGCCGATGCTCAAGTTCGAGCGCATCCTCACCATGGCGCTGCGCGGCTTCCCTCGCACCTGGCGAAGCTTTCCGCGCGCGATGAAGATCTCGCTCGGCGAGAAGCTCTGGGTGAAGGGGATCGTCGCCTCGCACCTCGGAGTTCCGGGGCGCAAGATCCTCTTCACCGAGCATCACCAAGCGCATGCCGCCGCGGCCTTCCTGACCGCCCCGACGCGCGCGGCTGCCATCCTGACCGCCGACGGCGTGGGCGAATGGGCGACGCTCTCCATCGGTCGCGGCGGCGTGACCGCCGAGGGGCGCACGCAGATCGAAGCGACGCGCGAGATCCGCTTCCCGCACTCGCTGGGAATGCTCTATTCGACCTTCACGGCCTGGCTCGGGTTCCCGGTCAACGAGGGCGAGTACAAGGTGATGGGCCTCGCAGCGTACGGCCGGCCTTCCCTTCTCTCCGAGGTCCGCAAGGTGCTGCTCCGTACCGGGGACGGAGGCTTCGCGCTCGACCTGTCGTATTTCGACTACCACCTCTCGGCGCGGAGCTCGTACTCGGCGAAGTTCCTCGGCGCGTTCGGGCCGGCGCGAGACGCATGGGACCCCATCGACCTGTCGACCGACCGCGGACGCCACTATGCGGACGTTGCCGCGTCCGTGCAGCGCGTCCTGGAGGACACGCTCGTCGACCTGGCCTCCGCGTTGCGCGCCGAGATGGGCCTGCCGGATCTGTGCCTGGGCGGCGGCGTGGCGCTGAACGGCTGCGCCAACGCGCGCACCCTCCGCGAGAGCGGCTTCGAGCGCGTCTTCGTCCCACCCGCCCCGGGCGACGCGGGCTGCGCGCTCGGCGCCGCGCTGTATGCCGACCGGGTGCACTTCGGGAATCCGTGGCGCGAGGTGCCGGACCATCCCTTCTGGGGACCCGAGGCCGACCCAGCCGAGCTGGTGCGCCTGGCCGCCGAGGACGGACTGCCCTGCGAGCGCCATTCCGAGCCGGAGATGCTCGCGCGCGTCGCCGACGAGCTGTGCGCCGGACGGATCGTCGGCTGGGTGGAGGGCGCGTGCGAGCTGGGCCCGCGGGCGCTCGGACACCGCAGCATCCTCGCGATCCCGCGCGACGCCGGAATGCGGGACAAGCTGAACCGCAGCATCAAGTTCCGCGAGGAGTTCCGCCCCTTCGCGCCGGCGGTGCCGATCGAAGCCGCCTCGCGCTATTTCGACCTGCCTCCAGGAGGGGAGCGGCTGGGGCGCTTCATGTCGGGCGTCTTTCCCGTGCGTCGCGAGTGGCGGGACCGGCTCGCCGCGGTCACCCACGTGGACGGCACCGCGCGCGTCCAGACCGTCGACCCCGCGATCCTGCCTCGGTTCCACGCTCTGCTCGAAGAGGTGGGCCGGCGCACCGGCGTCCCGGTCCTGCTCAACACGAGCTTCAACCTGGCCGGCGAGCCGATCGTGAACCGCGCGGCCGAGGCCTACTCCACCTTCCGGCGCTCCGGCATCGACCTGCTCGTCTGCGGGCCGGCGCTGGTGGCGAAGAAGCAGGCCGCGCGGAAGGATGCGGAGGAGGCGGTCGCATGATCAAACGGCGTTCCCGCATCGCGCGCACGCTGATCATCGTGGGCAGCGCCGCGCCCTCCATCGTCGATGGCGCCCGGGGCCTGTGGCGCAGCGAGGCCGGGCGGAAGTGGCTGGTGCCGCTGGTCGTGTTCCTCTGCGTGACCGGGCTGGTCCTGGTGATCGCTGCCGGCGTCGAGGCGCTCGCGCCGTTCATCTACGCGATCTTTTGACGCCATGCTCGAGGAAACGATCGAGCTGCTCGCCTGCCCCCGCTGCGGCGGCGCGCTGCGCGCGCCTTTGCGCTGCCCCGCCTGCGGCGTGGAGTACGGGGCGCCCGGAGGCATCCCCGACCTGCGGCTGTCCGGCGACGCGCGAACGCAGGCCATGCGCGACTTCTATGCACAGGCCCCGTTCCCGGGCTATCCGCCGCGAGACAGCTATTCGTGGCTGCGCGCGCGCGCCGAGCGCAGCGAGCTGGCCCGGCTGCTCGATCAGGCGATCCCGGGCGACGCCCGCATCGCGGAGGTGGGCTGCGGCACCGGTCAGATGAGCCTGTTCCTCGCTACCGCCGACCGGCTGGTGATCGCAGCCGACCTGACGCGCGCCTCGCTCGAGCTGGCCGAGGCCGCGCGAAGGCGCTACGGAGTTGCGCGCGCGCTGTTCGTCGAGACCGATCTGCGCGCCCCGGGTCTGCGCGCGGGCGCCTTCGACGTCGTCTACTCGAGCGGCGTGCTGCACCACACGCCGGATCCGCGCGCTTCCTTCGCCGCGGTGGCCCGGCTCCTCCGGCCGGGCGGCGTGGTAGTGGTCGGGCTCTACAACGCGTACGCGCGCCTGCCCCACCGGTTGCGGCGCGGCGTCGCCCGCCTGACCGGGTTCCGCTGGATCCCCTTCGATGCGGTGCTGCGCGAGCGCCGCGCGGAGCCCGCGCGCCGGGAGGCCTGGCTGCGCGATCAGTACCGGCACGTCGAGGAGCACCGCCATACCCTCGGCGAAGTGCAGGGCTGGTTCCGCGAGAATCGCGTCGAGTACCTGCGCGCCTTTCCCGACACGCTGCTCGCCTCGGAGCCTCCCCGTGGCGCCGACCTGTTCCGGGCCGCGGAGGACGACTGGGCTTTCGAGAACGTGCTCGCCCAGCTTGGCTGGGCGCGCACGCTATCGCACGAAGGCGGCCTGTTCGTGATCGTCGGCCGCGCGGCGGTACAGTAGGCTTGCGCTACGCTCCGCGCGAGCCACCCGGCCGCTCGAGCTCCCCGTCAGCCCCGGGCAAGAGGTTGTAGAGACGGAGCTTGCGGTACAGCTTTCCTCGCGAGATGCCGAGGTCGCGCGCCGTCCGCTTGATGTCGCCTTCGGAGATCGCGAGCGCCTCGGCGTACAGCTCACGTTCGCGCTCGGCGAGCGTGCGGATGGCGGGCGGGGGCTGCGGCGGGGTCGCGGCGAGCTGGCGCGTCAGCCGCTGGAGACAACTCTCGCCCGCGGGCGCGAAATGGATCTCGCTCTCGATCCAGTGCTCCAGCTCTCGCACGTTCCCGGGCCACGCGTGCGCCTCCAGCGCGCGCAGCGCTTCCGCGCCGATGGTCCGCAGGCTGCTCCCGTGCGCGGCCGCGTGCTTGCGCAGGAAGTGTTCCGCGAGCGGCTTCACGTCCTCGAGCCGCTCCCGCAGCGGCGGAAGATCGATCTTCAACACGTTCAGCCGGTAGTAGAGGTCGGCGCGGAAGGTGCCAGCCCGCACCGCCTCGGAGATGGTGCGGTTGCTCGTCGCCAGGATGCGGACGTTGATCGGACGCGCCCGGCTTCCGCCGAGCCTCGTCACGGTCCGTTCCTGCAAGACGCGGAGGAGCTTCGCCTGCATGTCCAGCGGCGTGTCGACGATGTCGTCGAGGAGTATCGTCCCGCCCTCGGCCAGCTCGAACTTCCCGGCGCGCCCTCGCGGATTCGCGCCGGTGAACGAGCCCGCCTCGTAGCCGAACAGCTCGCTCTCGAGCAGCTCGCGCGGAATCGCGGCGCAGAGCACGGCCACGAACGGCTGCTTGGCTCGCTTTCCCGAGGCGTGGATCGCCTGCGCCAGCACCTCCTTGCCGACGCCGGATTCCCCCTCGATGAGCACGCTCGAGGAGCTCTGCGCGGCGCGCCGGGCGACTTCGCGGACGTGCGCGATGGCGGGAGTGACGCCGATCAGGCCGCCGAAGGTGGAGGCGGCGGGCGGACTCTCGACCTGCCGCGCATGCACCGGTTCCGGCGATGCAACGAAACTGACGGCGGCGGAGATCGTCGAACGCCCCTCGGTGAGCGTTCGCGAGGTGACCGACAGCGCATTGCGCTTGAACCGCATCGGCTGGCGATCGAGCGACCCGCCGAGCTCGAGCGCACGGGCGAGATCGGGCCAGAACATCCGGACCGGTCGCCCGATGGCTTCCGCGGGAGTCGCTCCGAGGAGCTCCGCGCCGGCGGGATTGAGCAGCGTCACCTTGCCGTCGGCGACTGCCAGCACGCCTTCGGAGATCGCCTCGGCGATGGCGCTCTGCGTGCGCTGCAGCAGTTGCGAGCTGTCGCGGTGGAAGATGGAGGCGGCGGTGACGCCCACCACCCGGGCGAAGTCTGCCAGGAGCCGGATTTCCCCCGCGCCAGGAGCGTGCGCGGGGCGGTCGGCCACGATGGCGCCGCGGAGAGGCTCCGCCTGGAATGGAATCACGAGCGGTCCAGGTCTGCCCGCGAGCACACCCGAGGGCTCCGCCTCGGCCGCGGCCCTCTTCGCCGCAGCCTGCACGGCCTGCTCCTCGGCACCGGAGAACTGGCCGGCCGAGACGAAGATCGGCTCGCCGTTCGGGCGCTCGATGTACGCCGCGGAGGCCGACCCATCGATCATCCGCAGTGCCCCGCCGGCCGCCCGCTCGGCGAGCGTGCGTAGATCGCCGACGTCCTGGATTGCCATGATGGCGGTCAAGAGTGCTTGAGCAGTCCCGACGCGGTGCAGCAAGAGCAATTCTGTCTGTTGGCCGAGTTTCACCCGAGGCGGGAAGAGAGAATTCGCCTCGCCGATTACCCCCGCAGACATCATCGTTCCACCACCTCTTGTTTTGAGCACAAACTAATTTCGGACGGACGCGGACTCTGCCGGGCACCGCGAAGATTGTCAAATGAAATCGGGCGAATTTACCGGCACGCCTGTACAGCATTGGATGCTGCCGGCGCAGGCGCGATTCGAGCGCCTCAGGGTGCCCGGAGCTTCGGATCGACGCCCATCGCGCGCGCGGCGGCAGTCAGCTCGTCCCGCGAGGAGTCGAGCGACTTGGAGATCTGACCGATCACGCTCTGCCCCGCCTGGTCCTGGCCGCCGCCAGTGCGCAAGGGGACCGAGAGCGAGCGGAGCTGACTCTGGGCGCGGACCAGCGTGCTGCGCGCCCGGGAAAGCGGATCGCGAGCCTGCGGCCAGTTGGTCTGCGCCAACCCTTGCAGCTCGGCGAGCTGCCGGTCGGCGTCGGTGAGCGCGTTCTGCGCCTGGTTGAAGAGCGCTACTCCGTGCTCGCGATCCCAGGTGCTCGGCGCTCCTGCCAGCCCATACAGGCCAGTCAGGTAGAGCTTGGCGACCTGCAGGTGGATGCCCGCTACGTCGACGTCTTTCTTCGCCTGATCGGCCGCCTGGGCAGCCGCTCGCTCCCGCGGGTCCCGGGGAACGCCGCCGTCCGCCGCTGCTGGCTGGCCGGCATCGCGATTCGCCGCGGGCGCCGGGTCGTCGGGCGTTTGCGCAACCGATCCCGCCGATGCGAGCAGCGCTGCGGCCGCGAGCTTCGTCACGGTGCTCATCGGGTGAAGCTAGGTACGCGTTCCGTGAGGGTCGACAAGCTCGGCGAACGCCGGCGCGTACGCCGAGCGGGACGGCGCCGGTGAGGGCGCGGCGAACGATCGTGTGCCCGGCGGGCCGTCTATCCGCCGCCGGGCATGCCGGTTTGCCGAGCCTACTTCGCGGAGAGCGAGCCCTTCGGCGCGGAGCTGCTGGCAGCCGTCTTGCTCTGTTGCTCGATGTACGAAAGGACGGCGTCCACTTCTTCATGCCTCATATCGAGATTGGGCATCCGCACTTCCTTGTACTTGCCGAACAGCTCCTTCGCGATGGCGTCGCCGCCGGCGAGCATCTGGTCGGGCTGCGCGATGTACTTGGACAGCCAGTCGCGATCTCGGCGCTGGGTCACGTTCGACAGGTCGGGACCGACGGCGTCGCCGCGACCGACCGTGTGGCAGGCGGCGCAGCGGGACTTGAAGAGATATTCGCCCTTGCCGAGGTCGCGGACGGGGCCCATCGTGGCGTAGCTCGCCACCGGGGCCGTGCTCTTGAAACCGTCGATGAAGTGGACGATCGTCGTGGCGAGGAACCGCGCGTTGTCCACCGCCGAGATTCGCATCCACTGCCCCGTCGCGTCGCGCCCGATCATCATCGTCGGCTGGTGGCCGTCGCGGTTGGCGGCGTCGGTCAGCGAGGCGAGGCCCAGCTTCTTGCCGATG
>JBJMQJ010000227.1:0-8714 GCA_045802765.1 Myxococcales bacterium | reverse complement strand
TACCGCGGCGCCGCCAAGGCGGTGGACGAGCAGTACCAGACGTTCGATTTCGAATCCTGGGCCGAGCTGGCGGTCGCCATCCACGAGGAGTCGATCGGCACTTCGTCACGGCGCTTGCGGGTGCCGCGCGTCATCCTGCTGCAAGCATATGATCACCTGCCGCGCGCCAAGGTGCGCTTCTCCCGCTTGAACATCTACGCCCGCGACCGGAACACCTGCCAGTACTGTGGCCGCACGCCGGCGCGCGCCGAGCTGAACCTCGATCACATCGTGCCGCGCAGCCGTGGAGGGCTTACCACCTGGGAGAACGTCGTCTGTAGCTGCGTCCCCTGCAATCTCAAGAAGGGAGGCCGCACGCCCGACGAGGCGCACATGAAGCTCCTGCGTGCGCCGGTGCGGCCGAGATGGACGCCGTTCTTCCGCGGCCCTCCCCGGACCGGCCGCTTCTACTCGCAGTGGCTGCCGTTCCTGAACACCGCCGACCTGGCGTACTGGAACGTCGAGCTGGCTTCCGAGTAGGGCGAGGTGCGTGCGGGACGACCGTTTCGTGACCGCCTGGGTACCCTGCGGTAGATTCGCGCCATGGCCACGTTGATCGAGGCGCCGGAGGCCGCCAACCGGCTGGCGCGCGCCATCGCCTCCGATCTGTCCCTCTACAACGAGGCGAAGATCAAGGAAGGCATCGAGAACGACACCTTCTTCACCGTGCTGGCCGAGGAGATCGAGGAGGGCCGCGCGCACTACCAGAGCCGCGTCGATCCCCGCCTGTACGCGAGCACGAACTTCTTCGAGCGCGCGCTGATCGACGTGATCCTCGCGCGCAAGGGCCACATCAAGTCGAAGATCTGGTGACGGTCGCCGCCGTATTCGCCGGCGCTGCGCTTTTGTCTTGGTGACGCGGACCTGAATGGCACAAGTCCTGCTGCGGGTGGAGGCGGGCGAGGCGGGGATGCGCCTCGACCAGCTCCTCGCGGCGCGGCTGCCCGAGCTGTCCCGTTCGCGCGTGCGCCAGCTCATCGACGCTGGCGCGGTGCGGCTGTCCGGAGTCGCGGCGAAGGCGGCCCTGCGCCCTCGCGCCGGCGCGGAGATCGAGGTGCGCATCCCCGAGCCGCGGCCCGCCGCGCTGGTGCCGGAAGACCTCGGATTGCCCGTGCTGTACCAGGACGACGATCTTCTCGTCATCGACAAGCCGCCCGGGGTCGCGGTCCACCCCGGCGCAGGGATCGATTCAGGGACCGTGGTCCACGGCCTCCTCCACCAGGTCCGCGGCCTCGCCGGCATCGGAGGAGAGCTGCGGCCGGGCATCGTGCACCGGCTCGACAAGGAAACCTCCGGATGCCTGGTGGTCGCGAAGACCGAGCGGGCGCTGCGGGGCCTCCAGGCGGAGTTCAAGTCGCGGCGCGTACAGAAGCGATACCTTGCCATCGTGCACGGCGACCCGCCCGACGCCGGCGAGTTCGATACGCTGCACGGCCGACACCCCGTGGATCGAAAGCGGTTCAGCTCCCGCGTCCGCGAGGGCCGGCGCGCCGTGACGCGCTTCCGCGTGCTGGCGCGGGGCGGGGGCGCTGCGCTCGTGGAGGCCGAGCTGCTCACCGGGCGCACGCACCAGATCCGCGCGCATTTCGCCGACGCGGGATTCCCGCTGCTCGCAGACACGCTCTACGGAGGACGCAAGCGCGAAGCGCGGCTGCGGCCCGACGCGCCGGCGGGCCGCGCGGCGGCGGCGATCGGCAGGCACGCCCTGCACGCAGCCGTGCTCGAGTTCACGCACCCGATCGCGGGGACCCGGGTGCGCTGCGACGCGCCGCTCCCCCGCGATTTCCGCGCCGCCCTGCGCGAGCTGGAGATCCGCGAGCCGCACCCCGCTTGACCAGAGGCCGGTTATCTTCACCCGCGATGACCACGCTGATCGACCGGGTACCCGCCTTGCTCGGCCGCGCCCGCGCCTTGCTCGGCCTGCCGCCCGGTGCGCCCGATCGGCTCGCGCCGGGCGAGCTGCGCCGCGCCGCGCAGGCGGTCGGTGTCCTGCACGAAGGACTGGTGGGGCGGCGCGCCCTGGCGCGGGCGGGCACATATGACGACCCCGACCACCTCGGTGCGTATCTCTTGTGGTGGTGGCCGCAGACGTACGCCAAGGTGCAAGCGGTGCTCGCGCTGGCGCGCTCCGCCGCGACGCTTCCCGCGATCGCTGCCCGTCCGCGGATCCTCGATGTTGGCGCAGGCCCCGCGCCCGCCGCGCTCGCGCTGCTCGATGCCGTCGGAGGGTCGGCTCTTGCGCTGGACTCGAGCGGGGCGGCGCTCTCGGAGGCGAGCGCGCTCTCGCGCGGCGCCGTCGCGACGCGGCAGGTGGACCTCGGCGACGGGCTTCCGCCGCTGGACGGCGTGGTCGACCTCGTCGTGGTGGCGAACGCGTTGTCCGAGCTCGCCGCCGGTGCGCGCGCCGCGCTCATCGACGGGCTGCCTCTCGCCGCGGGCGGCGCCGTCCTGCTGGTCGAGCCTGCGCTGCGCGAGACCGGGCGCGCATTGCTCGAGCTCCGGGACGAGCTGCTGCGGAGCGGCAGGTGGGCCGCGGCGGCGCCCTGTCTGACCCAGCGGCCTTGCCCGGCGCTCGAGCATCCGCGCGAGTGGTGCACCGCGCTGCACGCGTGGCAGCCGCCGCCGCACGTCGCGCAGCTCGCGGCGGAGCTCGGCCTGCGCGCGGACCAGGCGCTCGCGTACGCTCCGCTCGTCCTGACGAAGAACGTTGCGCCGCCGCCGCGCGACGTCTGGCGCGTGGTCGGCGTTCCGCCGGACGAGAAAGGCAAGAAGCGCCTGTTCGTCTGCAGCGACCAGGGAAGGGTGCCGGTGGCGCGTCTCGACCGCGACACGGCGCCCGCGAACGCGGACTTTGATCGGCTGGAGCGCGGAGACCTCGTGCTGCTCGGCGGGCTCGGGCGCAGAGGCGACGGCTTGCGGATCGGACGGGAGAGCGAAGTCCGGCGCGTGGAAGCCGGCGCGCAGATGCCGTCTCCTCCCGCGGAGTCCGGGTGAGCACGCCGCTCCTGGTCATCGTCGGGCCGACCGCGTCCGGGAAGACCTCGCTGGCGTGCAGCCTGGCGGGCGAGCTCGCCGCGGAAATCGTCTCCGCCGACTCGCAGCAGTGCTACCGCGGCCTGGACGCCGGAACCGCGAAGCCGACCGCGGAAGAGCGGGCCCGCGCCCCGCACCACCTGCTCGACGTGGCCGAGCCGGAAGAGCAGCTCGACGCAGCGCGCTTCGTGCGCCTGGCCGACGCGGCCATCGCGGACCTCGTCCGCCGCGGCAAGCGGGCGATCGTGGTGGGGGGCACCGGTCTGTGGATCCGCGCGCTCCTCCGCGGGCTGCTCGATGCGCCGGGCGCCTCGGTGGAGTTTCGCGCGCGCTTCCGCGCGGACCTCGAGCGCGAAGGCCTTCCCGCGCTGCACGCGCGCCTGGCCGCCGTCGACCCCGACGCCGCCCGCTCCATCCGCCTCAACGACCGCGTGCGCGTCGAACGTGCGCTGGAAGTGCACGCGCTTTCCGGGCGGCGGCTATCCGATCTGCAGCGGGAGCACGCCTTCAACGAGGAGCGCTACTCCGCGCGCATCGTGTACCTCGTTCCGCCGCGCGAGGTCCTCCAGGAGCGAATCGCGCGCCGCACGCGCTCGCTGTTCGAATCCGGCGAGCTCGCGCACGAGACGCGCTGGCTGCTCGATCGGTGCGAGCGCGCCCCCGGCGCCCGCAAGGCGCTGAAGATCATCGGATACGGCGAGATGGCGGAGGCGCTCGCGGGGCGGTGCACGCGGGAAGAGGCCGAGGAGCGCGTCGCGGCCCGCACCCGGCAGTACGCCAAGCGGCAAAGGACGTGGTTCACCAAGGACTACGGCGCGCCCGCCGCCGCGTGGCCGCCCGACGCGGCGCGGCTTTGCGTCGAGGCGGTGCAATGGTACGAGGGCGGCTCGAGACGATGAGCACCTTCGCATTGGAGTTCGAGAAGCCCCTCCTGGAGCTGGAGCAGAAGCTCGCCGAGCTGAAGCGCCACGCGGCGACCGGGACGGCTTCCGCCGAACCCGACGCGCTGGACGGCGAGATCCGCCGCCTGGAGAGGCGCTGCACCAAGCTGCAGCAGGAGATCTTCGCCGAGCTGACCCGCTGGCAGGTGGTGCAGCTGTCGCGCCACCCCAACCGGCCGTACATGCTCGACTACGTGCAGCGCCTGTTCACCGACTGGATCGAGCTCCACGGGGATCGGTCCTTCGCGGACGACCAGGCGCTTTTGGGCGGGCTGGCGCGCTTCGACGGAGAGCCGGTGCTGCTGCTCGGGCAGCAGAAGGGCAGATCGACCAAGGAGAACCTGCTGCGCAGCTTCGGGATGCCGCGGCCCGAGGGATACCGGAAGGCGCTGCGCCTGATGAAGCTCGCGGAGCGATTCGACCGGCCCGTGATCGCGTTCATCGACACGCCGGGCGCCTATCCGGGCATCGACGCAGAGGAGCGCGGCCAGGCCGAGGCGATCGCCGTCTGCCTGGAGCAGATGGCTGCGTTGCAGGTCCCGGTCATCTCCGTCGTCATCGGCGAAGGCGGCTCCGGCGGCGCGCTCGCCATCGGCGTCTGCAACCGCCTCCTCATGCTGCAGTACAGCTGGTATTCGGTCATCTCGCCCGAGTCGTGCGCCGCCATCCTCTACCGCGATTCGAGCAAGGGCCAGAAGGCCGCCGAGGCGCTCAAGCTGACGGCTCGCGACGCGTACGAGCTGGGCATCGTCGACGAGCTGGTCGAGGAGTCCGCGGGCGGCGCGCACCGCGACCCGGACGCGACCGCCGAAAAGCTCCGCGACGCGCTCCGCCGCCACCTGCGCGAGCTGCGCGCGATGGGACCGGACCAGATCGTCGAGGACCGCTACCGGAAGTTCCGCAAGCTCGGCCCCATCACCGAGCCGACTCCCCCGACACTGGGTTAGCCCGTGCGCTCCGAAGGCGCCGGATCGAGGAGAGTCGCGCCGCCGGCACAGCCGTGGAGGACGTCGATCACTTCCGTCGAGTCAAGTCCTGCGCGACGGTCGCGATGAATTGGTCCGCCTTGAGAAATCCGCCCTCCCAATCGGCGTAAGGCGCGAGGAGCTTCTCTTTCTGCATCTGCTCGACCGTCTTGCCGCTCTTGAGACCGCGCGCGACCAGCGCGACGATCTCGTCCAGTCGGTTGCGGAACTTCTTCAGGTCGGCGACGGTCGAGACGGGGCCATGGCCGGGAATGATTTTGGCGTCCGGTGGGACCTGCGGAAGTACCTCGTCGATCGCGGCGACCATTCCGCGAACGCTGCCGCCGCTGTCGAGGTCGACGAAGGGGAAGCCGTAGGTCACGAAATCGTCGCCCATGTGCACCACCTTGCTCTTCGTGAAGAACACCACGGTGTCGCCGTCGGTGTGGCCGGGCGGAACGTGCAACGCGCGGACCGGCTCGCCGTTGAGCCAGATGGTGACGTCATGCTGGTAGGTGAGGACGGGCAGTGCGCGCGCCTCGGCGGGCTCGATTTTGAGCTTGAAGGTGGGTACCTCCGCGCCCGCCTCCATCCTCTTGCGCACGTTCTCGTGGGCGAGGATGGCGGCGCTCTCCGCCATGCCGGCGTTCCCGCCCACGTGGTCGAAGTGCCAGTGCGTGTTGAGGAGGAAGCGGACGGGCTTCGGGGAGATCTTCGCCAGCGCCGCCTTGATCTTCGGCACGAGCGGGGCGAACTGGTCGTCGACCATCACGATGCCGTCGTCACCCGAGCTGACTCCGATGTTGCCTCCGGAGCCTTCCAGCATCCACACCGAGCCGGCCACCTTGCTCGCCTTGATCTCGACCTTGCTGAAGTCCTGCTGTTGAGCGGACGCGGCGGACGACGCGAGCGCGGCTGCGACCCACAGACGCTTCATGCGGACCTCCTCGAAGGGAGCGCACCATAGCGCAGCGGGCGGCTGCTTGCCCGGCCGCTGTGCGGCACTAGCCGTTCCTCGCCGCCCGGCCACAGGTTCCGGCGAACATGCCTCCCGCCGCGCAGATCGCCTGGGTGCTCGCATTCGCCGCGCTCCTCGCCGTCATCGCCACGCGCGGGGACTGGTCGTGGTTCGCTGCGCCGATCGGAGCGGGCGACCTCCACGGTCCCGGCGTCCCCGACGATGGCGGCGACGACGAGCAACAGCCGGAGACCGATCGCGCACCCCGCCTGGGCGTGCACGCCCTGACCTGCGCCGTTGCCCTGACCGCCGTCGTCCGACTCGGGCTGTTCGTCGCGCTGCACCGCTGAGCGCAGGGGCGCGCGCCCGCCTTGCTGCTGCGCGAGCCTTGCGCTACTGACCGTCCGTGCCACCCATCGTCGCCATCGACGGTCCCGCCGGCGCGGGCAAGAGCACGGTCGCGCGCGAGCTGGCGCGCCGGCTCGGGTTCACCATCGTCGATACGGGCGCCATCTATCGCGCCGTCGCACTCGCCGCGCGACGCGCGGGGATCGGCTGGGAGGACGACGCCGGCCTGGCGCGCCTCCTCGACGCAGGCCTGGGTATCGCGTTCGCGCCCGACGCCGACGGCCAGCGGGTGCTGCTCCGCGCCGAGGACGTCACCGAGGCGATCCGGACTCCGGAGATCAGCCGCGGCGCCAGCGTCGTATCGGCGCGTCCGGTGGTCCGGGAGAAGCTGCTCGGCCTGCAGCGGCAGCTCGGGCGCAGCGCTCCGCGCGGCGCGGTCCTCGAGGGCAGGGACATCGGGACCGTCGTCTTCCCGGAAGCCGACGTGAAGTTCTTCCTGACCGCCAACGACGAGGCGCGCGCCGCGCGCCGGCACGCCGAGCTTGCCGACAAGGGCTTGCCCGTCCCCCTGGGTGAGGTGCTGGCCGATCAGCGGCGACGCGACAGGGACGACTCGGAGCGCGCCATCGCGCCGCTCAAGCCGGCTCCGGACGCCGTGCTGGTCGATACGACCGGAATGGACCTGGGGACCGTCGTCGAACAGTGCCATCGCGTCGCCCGCGAGCTCCTCGCGGGGAAGGGGTAAAGATCAGCGGCGAGAGCATCTTGCGAAGGCCCGGAACCTCCTTTTCGCGTCGGGATCGCGCTGAATCCGCGCTCGCTGAAAGGCATCCAAAAGCGGTCCGTTCCCTACCTTGACACCATGCGGGCCCGCTTGTAGGGTCCGCCCGCTTCGACGGCGGAGTATCGCAGCAGACACCGCCGCCTGCCCTCGATCCCCGGGGCGCGCGGCGGTTTCCATTTACGAGGGGGCGAAGTTCAAGAATCGCAGGTCAGAACAAGTTCATGGCGAATCCTGTCACCGGTTCCACCACCGACTACAAGAGCCAGCCCGCACCGTATGAAGATGAAGATTTCGCTTCCATGCTCGAGGAGAGCTTCAAGGGCAGGGGCGGCGGAAAAGGCGAGCTGAAGGAGAACGAGATCGTCAAGGGAAGCGTCGTCCAGGTCACCAAGGACTACGCGGTCGTCGACATCGGCTACAAGAGCGAAGGCCAGGTCCCCATCCAGGAGTTCGGCCTCGTCGACGGCAAGCCCAACGTGAAGGTCGGCGACAAGGTGGACGTGCTCCTCGAGTCCCGGGAGAACGACACCGGGATGGTCGTCCTCTCCAAGGAGAAGGCCGACAAGATGCGCATCTGGGACGAGATCTCGGCCGCGTGCGAACGCGACGAGCTCGTCGAGGGCACCATCGTCGGCCGCGTCAAGGGGGGCCTCTCCGTCGATATCGGCGTCAAGGCGTTCCTGCCGGGTTCGCAGGTGGATCTCCGACCGATCCGCAATCTCGATAAGCTGATCGGCGAGAAGTACAAGTTCAAGGTCATCAAGTTCAACAAGAAGCGCGGCAACATCGTGCTCTCCCGCCGCGTCCTCCTCGAGAAGGAGCGCGAGGAGCTGAAGAAGGACACGCTGCAGAAGCTCAAGGAAGGCGCGGTCCTCACCGGCATCGTCAAGAACCTCACCGACTACGGCGCGTTCATCGATCTGGGCGGCATCGACGGGCTGTTGCACATCACCGACATGTCGTGGGGCCGGGTCGGGCATCCCTCCGAGATGCTCAACGTCGGCGACGAGCTGCGCGTCACCGTCCTCAAGTTCGACCCCGCCACCGAGCGCGTCAGCCTGGGTCTCAAGCAGATCCAGGAGGACCCCTGGGCGCACGCCGCGGAGAAGTTCCCGCCGGGCACTCGGGTCACCGGCAAGGTCGTTTCGCTCACCGACTACGGCGCCTTCATCGAGATGGAGCCGGGAGTCGAGGGCCTCGTCCACATCAGCGAGATGAGCTGGACCAAGCGCGTCAAGCACCCCTCGAAGGTGATGGCCATCGGCGATCAGGTCGCCGCGGTGGTCCTGGACGTGGACGGCAAGGCGAAGCGCATCAGCCTGGGCATGAAGCAGATCGAGCCCAACCCGTGGACGCTGCTCGAGGAGCAGTACCCGATCGGGTCGGTGATCCGCGGCCAGGTGCGCAACGTCACCGACTTCGGCATCTTCGTCGGCGTGCAAGAGGGCATCGACGGCCTGGTGCACGTCTCCGACATCAGCTGGACCCAGCGCATCAAGCACCCCGGCGACCTGTTCAAGAAGGGCGACGAGGTCGAGGCGGTGGTGCTCAACATCGACGTCGAGAACGAGCGCTTCTCGCTCGGCATCAAGCAGCTCCATCCGGATCCATGGACCGAGCTGCCCAACAAGTACCCCATCGGCAGC
>JBJMQJ010000226.1:0-8463 GCA_045802765.1 Myxococcales bacterium | reverse complement strand
TGCGGGTAGCCGCGGGCCGCGGCGCGGCCCCGCGCAAGCGCCGCAGCAGCGGCGAGTGCAGGAGCGCCGGGCTGATGCGGACCAGGTCCGCCGCGAGGCTCCGCGCCGCCGCGGCCGCGGCGGACCACAGGCGCCCCGAGTCGAGCAGCAGGCCCGAGGCGAGCATCCGGGCGGGTGGCGCGAGCGTGACGAGCGAAAGCAGCACGTCGGGGCCGCGCGCCTCGAGGACGAGCTCGGTGGGTCCGCGGCCGACCGTCGCCTGCGCGGCGGCGCTTCCCTCCGCGATGTGGCGCAGCGCCGCCAGGAGCTCGTCGACGGCGACCAGCACCTCCGCCTCGCCGACGCCAGCGGCGATGTCGACCCCGTCGACCTCGATGCCGACCACGTCGAGGATGCCGCCGCCGTCGAAACTCCGGGCCCCCGGCGGCGAGAGCGCCCGCAGCTCGTCGAGGTAACCTGGATTGAGCCGCCATGAGCGGCCGGGGCGGATGCGGATCACGGCTCCCAGAGTACAGCCATCCGCCGTTCGCGCAGCGAAAACGCACCGTCGCAAAATCCGCCGGCGCCATTCGCGCGTTGACACCGGGATGCGAAATCTTTACAATTTTGTGCCTTTTTCCACCGGCCCAAGGGAAGCTTCCAATAGCCCCGCGGGCAACTGGAGCGGTTCGACATGACGTTCACGGAAGCCGCCGTCGAGGTGCTGCGGCGCACCGGAAAGCCCCTGCATTACAAGGAAATCGCCGACGTCGCCGTCCGCGCCAACCTGCTCAGCCACGTCGGGCAGGATCCGGAGGTGACGATGGGCCAGCGCCTCGCCGCGATGGCCAAGCGCGACGACGACCGCAAGGTGGTCGCGGTGGCGCCCGACGGGACCTTCGCGCTCGTCGAGTGGAGCGTCCCACTCGAGCAGGTCGTCGAACCGGTCGCGCCCCCCCTCCATCCGATCGACGACGCCGCGATGCTCTACCGGCCGCGGGAGCGCGAGCCGCGGGCCATCAACGCGCAGGCGCGCCGCCGGATCGAGGCGCTGCAGCCCGGCGCCGAGGAGGAGGAGGAGGACCGCAAGCGCGGGCAGCGCCGCTTCCCCCCACCCGCCGAGGTCGTCTTCGAGTGGCTCGCGCAGCGCCAGTCCGGCGCGCCCATCTCCGAGCTGTCGGACGCGCTGTTCAAGAAGAACCTGCTCAGCGAGGCGCTGGTGCGCGACCACGCGTCCCTCGTCCAGGCGCTCCTGGAGGACAACCGCCGGCGCACCGAGGCGGGACGCAAGCCTGCGTTCATCGTCGATGGCGAGCGGGTCACGCTCGTCGAGTTCCCCGCGCCGTCGGCGATGCCCGAGGAAGCGCGCACCTCGCACACCAGCCTGGGCCGGCCGATGTCGGCCGCGCAGCTGGTGGCCGAGGGCCGTCGCGCGGTAGTGCGCGCGCTGCGCCGCCGCGTCGCCGACCTGGAGACGGGCGGCTTCGAGCAGCTCTGCGCGCATCTTCTGGAGAAGATGGGGATGCGCGACGTGCGCGTCGCCAAGCGCAGCAAGGAGGGGCCCCTCTATCTGGCGCGGCAGCGGCGGGGCGTCTCCGATCTGCGGGTGGCGGTGAAGCTCACGCGCGGCTCGCGCGAGATCGGCCGGGCCGACGTGCAGGAGCTGCGCAAGGACCTGGCGCACTACAGCGCGCAGATGGGATTGGTGCTGGCGCCGGGCGAGGCCGGGCGCGATGCGCGGGCGGAGGCTTCCGCCGCCGGCCAGCCGCCGGTCGCGCTCTACGCGGGCGACGCGCTCGCGGAGGAGCTGGTGACCCTGCGCGTGGGCGTGAACGTGCAGGTGGTGGAGCTGGCGGACGTCGACGAGGCCTTCTTCGCGTCGGCAACGAAGGGCGCGCCGTCGCATCGCGAGCGCCGGGATAGGACGCCCGAGGAGCGCATCGAGCGGCCCGAACCGGCCGAGAACGTGGCCGCGGAGCAGCCGCCTCCGGAGCCCGAAGCGGCGCCCGTCGCCGAGGTGCCGCCGGCGGAGGAGCAGCCCGGTGCGGCTGCGGCAGCCGTGGCGCCTGCGGCGCTTCCCGAGGCGGCGCAGCAGCCGGCGGAGGGCGAGGATCGCGAGGCCCGGCGGCGCGCCCGCCGGGGCGACGATCGGCCGACGCGCGCGACCAGCGCGGCGGAACAGGCTTGGGGACAGCCCATCGGCACGCCGCGGCTCGCGCCGGCCCCTGTGGTGGCCGAGCCCACTGCGGCAGGCGAGCCCACCACACCCGAGCCTCCGGCGCCGGCCCCGCGCGACGACGAACCACCTCGGGACCCCGAGTAGCGGCCGCCGCCGCGGAAACGTCAGGCCCTTTCTCGCGGGGTCTTTGACCGTGCCGGCATCACCCTCTAGCATCCGCGGCGGATGCTCCTCTCCCGCGCCAGGGTGCTCGCGGCCTGCGCCGCTGCCCTGTCCTGCAACCGCCTGCCGCCGGGCGCCGTCGCCGTGGGGACGTTGTCCGTGTCCGACGGCAATCTCGCCCGCGTTCCCGAGCTGGGCCTGCCCGCGGACCAGGTGCGCAAGGAGATGAGGGCGGCGCTGGAGAGGACGCGGCACTTCGCCGTGCGCGACGGGGCCTCCGCGCGCGTCCGCCTCGAGGTCGAGTCCGCGCGCCGCTTGGCGGGCGGTGAAGGGGCCGCCGCCGACGTGCAGCTGATCCTGGAGCTCACCGCGGCGTCGCCGGAAGGGGAACCCGAGCGGACCGTCTCCGAGGGCGCAGGCCGCTCGGCCAGCGCCGCGGATGCCGGCGCCGAGGCGAGCGCGCGGCTGGCCTCATTCGAGGGAGCCCTGCGGGGCGCCTTGGACGACGCGGCCCGCGGGCTCGCCTGGCAACTCGAGTCGCGGCGCAAGACGGACGACGAGCTGTCGCGAGACCTGGGCGACACCGATGCGCGCGTGCGCGATTACGCCATCCGGGCGCTGGCCGACCGGCGCAGCCCGGCGGTCGTGCCGCAGCTCATCGCGCGGCTGGAGGACGACAACCCCGCCGTCGCGCTGCGCGCGGTCGGCGCGCTGGTGGCCATCGGCGACCGACGCGCGGTGGAGCCGCTGATCGAAATGACCCGCAAGCGGCCGCCGCAGCTCGTCGCGCAGGTCCTGTACGCGCTCGCCAGCCTGGGCGGGCCCACCGCAGAGGCGTTCCTCTACACGCTCGAGAGCGGCGCGCCCGACGACGAGGTGCGCCACGCCGCCACGGACGCGCTCGCCGAGCTGCGCCGCAAGCGCGACGAGGCGAGCGCCCACGACGCCAACCCGACGCGCCCGAGGTCCCATTGAAGCGGTTCGCGCTCCTCCTGCTGGTGCTCGCCTCCTGCAAGACCGCCGAAACTCGCGACAAGCCGTCCGCCGCGCCGGGCGCCGATCCGGCGGCGTACTATCCACTCGCGGTGGGCAATTCCTGGACGTACGAGTACACGCCGGGCGCGCGGCGCGAAACCATCCAGATCGTCGCGCGCGACGGGCCGTGGTTCGTCGACGACCATCGCGGCCGCGTCCGCGCCGATCAGGACGGAATCCGCGACGCCGACCAGTACCTCCTCCACGCTCCGCTGGCGGCGGGCGCTCACTGGACCGCGGTGCAGAACCTGGTCGTGCAGCACTTCACGGTCGCCGCGGTCGACGCCACCGTGAAGACCCGCGCGGGCGCCTTCGCCAACTGCGTGGTGGTCCGGAACGAGTCGCCGGTGACGACGCCGCAGGGGGCGGGCAAGTTCGTCACCGAATGGACCTACGCCCCGAACGTGGGGCTGGTGCAGGTCCGCACGCAGATCGTGTCGGCCCGCGGCACCCAGGAGCAATCGCGCCTCGATCTCGCCGCCTACCGCGTGCAGTAGAGCGTCACTCGAGCATGCAATCAGGGTGGCTACCGCGTACCCGCCGCCCACCTCTGTGCTACACCCGGCGCAGTGGCTCCGTACCGGCATCGCGTGCTCTACGGCGACACGGACCAGATGGGGGTCGTGTACTACGCGACATATCTGAGATTCTTCGAGGGCGCGCGCGGGGAGTGGATCCGCGATCTCGGCCTGACGTATGCGCAGATCGAGGAGCGCGGCATCTTCCTGCCCGTGCTGGAGGTGGGCGTGCGCTACCTCAAGCCGGCGCGGTACGACGATCTGCTCGAGATCCATCTGCGGGTCAGCCACACGCGCGTCAAGGTGCGATTCGAGTACAAGGTGTACCGCGCGGGGTCGGCCGAGGTGCTGATCCTCGGACACACCGTGCACGCGTGCGTCAACAAGGACGGGCGGCCGACGCGCGCGCCCGATTGGCTGGTCCTGGCGATGAAGGGCGCGGCGAGCAGCGGCCCGACACTTCCGGAGGGGTACGAATCATGATGGATCGCAACATCGGTCTGGAGGCGGTGCGCCTCACGGAGGCGGCGGCGATGGCGTCGGCGCGGCTGATGGGCCGCGGCGACGAGAAGGCGGCCGATCAGGCGGCGGTGGATGCGATGCGCAAGGCGTTCAACGCCCTGCACATCCGCGGCACCATCGTCATCGGCGAGGGCGAGCGCGACGAGGCGCCGATGCTGTACATCGGCGAGAAGGTGGGCCGCGGCGCGGCCGACGATCCCGAGGTGGACATCGCGCTCGATCCGCTCGAGGGCACCACCATCACCGCGACCGGCGGTCCCAACGCGCTCAGCGTCATCGCCATGGCGGACAAGGGCAACCTGCTCAACGCGCCCGACACGTACATGGACAAGATCGCGGTGGGCTCCAGCGGCGCGGGCGCGATCGATCTGCGCAAATCGCCCACGCAGAACCTGCGCGCGGTCGCCGACCGCAAAGGCGTGTACGTCGAGGACCTCACGGTCATCATCCTGAACCGGCCGCGGCACGAGAAGCTGATCGCCGAGGTGCGCCAGAGCGGCGCGCGCATCAAGCTCATCGGCGACGGCGACGTGTCGGCCGCCATCGCCACCTGCTTCATCGAGACCGGCGTGGACGTCCTGATGGGCATCGGCGGCGCGCCGGAGGGCGTGATCGCGGCCGCTGCGCTGCGCTGCTGCGGAGGCGACATGCAGGGCAAGCTCGCCTTCCGCAACGACAAGGAGATCGAGCGCGCGCGCAAGATGGGTATCGCGGATCCGAATCGGATCTACACCGTCGAGGAGATGGCGAAGGGCCCGGTGATCTTCGCGGCGACCGGCGTGACCACGGGCGACTTCCTCAAGGGAGTGCGCTTCTTCAAGGGGGGCGCGGCGACCCAGTCGGTGGTGATGCGCTCCAAGAGTCACACCATTCGCTACCTCGAGACCACGCACTTCTTCGAGCACAAGCCCAGCTTCGCCTTGTAGACGCCGCGGCAAAAAAGTCGCCCGCTGTGGGCCAGTGTTACTCTTCGCCCGCATGGCCAGCGCGCGGCGCAGCATCGACGTGGACGTGCCACCGGAGCGGTTCTTCGAGGTGGTGCGCGACTACGCGCGCTATCCGGAGTTCCTGCCCGAGGTGAAGGCGGTGACCGTCGGCCCGCGCAGCGGCGACTCGGTCGAGGTCACCTACCGCCTCGACGCGCGCATCAAGCTGATCGAGTTCACGCTGCTGCACGTCGAGACGGCGCCGTCGCGCATCGCGTGGCGCCTGGTCCGCGGCGACCTGATGAAGCGGGACGAGGGCCGCTGGACGCTCGATCCATCGCCGTCCGGCGGCACGACCGCGACCTATGCCATCGAGCTGGAGCTCCTTCCCCGCGTCCCCCGCGGGCTCGAGAAGGCCTTGGCCGAGCAGGGCCTCCCCGCGTTTCTCGCCAACTTCAAGGCACGGGCCGAGGCGATGCACCGGGGTAGGGCGGCGCCGCACTGATGCGCCTGTCACGAATTGAATGGCGCGGAGACGGAAATCGTCACAAGAATGTGGGTACGGGTAGCTCGCGGACCGCGGGGTCCGTAAGTTGACCCTGGTGGAAGTTCTTGGTATCTGGGTAAAGAGGACGAGAAGGCCCTCGCTGGCTCGGAACCTCGGAGGTGGGGCGGAACCGATGGTGCCGGATTTGCATCGAACGTGAGGTAGGCGACCGATGTGAACCTGGAGGTGGCTCATGCTCGACGCGTTCATCATCGAGGAGATCCGGCGACGCGAGCAGGAGCGTGAGAGCCACGGCCCCCGCCCGCAGCTGCCCGTTCCGGAGCCGAACCGCCCGGCGCAGCAGAACGACACGCGCGACGAAGACGACGCGCCGCAGCGCGGCGTGGTGATCATCGACTACACGATTCCCGCCTCTCCTTAGAGGCGGTCGGCGGGCAACTGTCCCGTCTAGCGGGGGCTCCGGCTTACACGGCCGGACCCCCCGCGTCGCATTCGTTCAATGTGGATGTCGAGTCTCGATGTCGAATTTCGAGGGTCGAGCTTCGACTGCGAGCTTCGAGGGTCGAGCTTCGAGGGTCGAGCTTCGACGTCGAATTTCGAGGCTCGAAACTCGACGTCGAAACTCGAACCTCGCCAGTCGAAACTCGAACCTCGCCAGTCGAAACTCGAAGCTCGGCAGTCGAAGCTCGAACCTCGCAGTCGAAACTCGAACCTCGCAATCGAAACTCGAAGCTCGGCAGTCGAAGCTCGAGACTCGCAGTCGAAACTCGAGACTCGACGTCGACATCGACATCGACATCGAGGTTTCTACACCTTGCTGATCTCCGTCCAGCGTTCCTTGATCTCCGCGGCGCTCCACGGGCCGCCTTCCCTCGTCGCGCCTTCGGTCTCGACCATCTTGTAGATGAAGATCTTCGGTCCCTGCACGCCGACGATGGTGCCGGTGATGTCCGCCGCGAGATCGGAAGCGAGGAAGGCGGCCACCGGAGCGACGTACTGCGGCCCGATCTGTTCGGCGGTGAGCCCCTTGAACATCTGGAGATCTTGCGTCATGCGCGTGAGGGCGACGGGCGCGATGGCGTTCACCGTCACGCCCATGCGCTGGAACTCCATCGAGGCGGTACGCGTGAGCGAGTAGATGCCGCCTTTCGCCGCCGCGTAGTTTCCCTGGCCGAAGTTTCCCAGGAGCCCCGACAGCGAAGTGGTGTTGACGATCCGCCCGCCCTTGCCCTGCGACTTGAACACCCGGCCCGCCGCCTGCGTGCAGAGGAACGTGCCGCGCAGGTGGACGTCGATGACCAGGTCGAAATCCTGCTCGCTCATGTTGAGCAGCGTCTTGTCGCGCAGGATGCCGGCGTTGTTCACCAGCACGTCGACGCGGCCGTACTTGTTCGACGCGGTCCACAGGATCCCGTCGGCGCCCTCGCGGGTCGCGACGCTGTCGTAGCTCGCGGTCGCCTCTCCACCGGCCGCCTTGATGTCCGCGACGGTCTTGTCGGCCATCTCGGCGCCCTTGCCGCCGCCGTGCCGGTCGGAGCCGAGATCGTTGACTACGACCTTCGCCCCTTCGCGCGCGAACGTCAGCGCGTGCTCGCGCCCGATGCCGCCGCCGGCGCCGGTGACGATCGCGACCTTCCCTTCCAGCAATCCCGCCATGAAAGCCTCCCTGGGAGGCGCTCTCTACAACACATCCGATGACGTCCGCACGGGGAAAAACGCGGCGGCGCGGCTGCGGCAGCGCGCCGCGCAACGGAAGTGATCGGTCCGGCATCTCATCGGTCGAGGGATCGATGGGACGCTATCTGCCCGTGCTGGCGCTGTGCGCCGCCGCCGCTTGCGAGCCCGCCTGGAGCGTGCAGGGACAGGTGCGCACGGGCGGCGTCGAGGGCCGCCCGGTCCGCGGCGCGACCGTGGCGCTGCGCTGCCCCGGCAGCCAGCAGGACCTGTCGGCCATCACCGATCATGACGGCGTGTTCGAGCTGGGCGGCCGCGGCCCGGGACCCGCGCTCGACTGCGCCGTCGTGGTCGCCGCTCCCGCCTTCGTGCCGGCGCGCTTCCCGCTCGCGCAGGCTTGCGAGGATGCTCGCGAGGATCCGCCGGGGCGCTGCGAGGTCGGCATGGTGGACGCGGTGTTGTCCCGCCGCTGAAGATCAGTCGTCGTCCTTGCTGTCGACGACCGCCAGCGCGTACGGGTCGTTGCCCACGCCGGTCACCGTGGCAGCCACGGAGCGCGTGCGCAGATCGATCACCCAGACCGAGGTCGATCACCGAGAGGTTGTCGGTCCCGCCGTTCGCGGTGAACAGGTACGACTTGCCGTTGCTCCCGTGCCCGACGGCGAGGCCGTTGCTGTCGGGAAAGCATCCCCAGGTCGCGTGGGGCGAGAGCAGCGCGACAGGTGACGGCGGACCGTTGGGGGAGACGAACGGCGCTTTGAAATTCCGGGCCGTCTCGCAATCGCGGCTCGCGAGGGCGAGCTCCACCTCTCCCGGGAGGCTGCCCGTCCTGCGGTCCACGAAGGTGATGCGGTTGCCGCCGTCCTCGGTGAGGTGGCTTTCTGCGTTCCCCACGACGAACAAGTCGGGGAGCAGAACCAGGCGCTCAGATCGGAAGTGGGTGGTGTAGTTATTGAGTTT
>JBJMQJ010000225.1:0-4750 GCA_045802765.1 Myxococcales bacterium | reverse complement strand
CCTCCGGGCTTTCAGCGTGGGACGAAGATCTGCGCGACCTCGGGAGTCGTCGCCGCGGACGACGCGATCGACGAGAGGCACCACAGCGCGAGGCCCGCGAGCAGCACCGCCGGAGTCGCGGCCCAGAAAAGCCGCGCCGCGGCCTGCGCGGGCGAAGGCTCCGGCTCGCGCCGGCGGGTCCAGAGGAAGATGGCCTCGGTCGCGAGCACCGCGAGCGCCGCGCCCCTCATCAGGGTCCAGAGCAGGATGGACGCGGTGTCGGGCGCGGCGAAATCCATCGGGTGCGCGCAGCTTATTCCACGGGGTTCCGGGGGAAGTCAATTCGGCGTTCCCTCTGGATTTTCCGGGTGCGGCGAACCGCCGCGGGCTCGATGCGTCCCCCAAGGCGTCACCGCGAAGAGCGCGAAGAGCGCGAAGATCTTTTTGGGGGAAACCTTCGCGCGCTTCGCGCTCTTCGCGGTGTTCCTGCAGGCGGAGCGGCTTATTCGCGGCCCAGCGGCTGGAGGACGCGGAAGAGGTCGGACTTTTCCTCGAACCCGATCCCGGGCGCGTCGTGCATGCGCACCCGCCCGCCGTCCACCCGGACCCCGTCCGGAAATCCCCCGAACGGCTGGAACAGGTCCGGATACGATTCGTTCCCCCCGAGTCCCAGACCCGCCGCGATGTTGAGCGACATCTGGTGCCCGCCGTGCGGGATGCAGCGGCGAGGCGACCACCCCTGCGCCCGGACGGCGTCCAGGGTGCGCAGGTACTCGACGAGGCCGTAGCTCAGGGCGCAGTCGAACTGCAGCCAGTCGCGATCGGGGCGCATTCCGCCGTACCTCAATAGATTTCGCGCGTCCTGCATGGAGAAGAGGTCCTCGCCGGTCGCCAGCGGTCCTTCGTACGTCCGGGCCAGCTCGGCTTGCAGATCGTAGTCGAGCGGATCGCCCGGCTCCTCGTACCAGAACAGCCCGTGGCGCGAGAGCGCCCGCGCATACGACAGGGCGGTCGGCAGATCGAAGCGGCCGTTCGCGTCCACCGCCAGCGCCGATCCCTTCCCCACCACTTCCAGGACGGCTTCGATCCGGCGGAGGTCCTCGTCGAGGCTGGCGCCGCCGATCTTCATCTTCACCACCGTGTAGCCGCGGTCCAGGTACTTCTTCATCTCGTCCTGCAGCTGCGCATGGTCCTTTCCGGGGTAGTAGTAGCCGCCCGCCGCGTACACGAAGACGCTCTCGTCCACGCGGCCGCCGCCGTACCGCTCGGCGAGGAGCCGGTAGAGCGGTTTGCGCGCGATCTTGGCCACCGCGTCCCAGACCGCCATGTCGAGCGTTCCGACGGCGACGGACCGCTCCCCGTGGCCGCCCGGCTTCTCGTTGCGCATCGCGCATTCCCAGATGCGCCGCGGGTCGAGGTTCTCGCCCGTCTCGTCGAGCAGCGTGCGCGGGTCGGCCTCCATCACCCGGGGAATGAAGCGCTCGCGGAGCAGCGCGCCCTGGCCGTACCGGCCGTTGGAATTGAACCCGTACCCCACCACCGGGCGGCCGTCGCGCATTACGTCGGTGACCACGGCGACCGCCGAGAGCGTCATCTTGCTGAAGTCGATGACGGCGTTCCGGATCGGCGAGGCGATGGGGAAGGTCTTCTCGCGTATGGCGACGATCTTCATCGCACCGCTTCCGCGACCGCCTTGCCCAACTCCTGCGTGCTGGCCGTCCCTCCCATGTCTCGCGTCCGCGGGCCCTCGACCAGCACCGTCTCGATGGCGCGGACGATGGAATCCGCCGCCTGCTTGTGCCCGAGGTGGTCGAGCATCATCGCGCCCGACCAGATCTGACCGATGGGATTGGCGATGTCGCGCCCGGCGATGTCCGGCGCGGAGCCGTGCACCGGCTCGAACATCGACGGGTATTCGCGCTCGGGGTTCAGGTTGGCCGAGGGCGCGATGCCGATGGTGCCGGTCGCCGCGGGTCCCAGGTCGGAGAGGATGTCGCCGAAGAGGTTCGACCCGACCACCACGTCGAACCACTGCGGGTGCAGGACGAAGTGCGCGGTGAGGATGTCGATGTGGAACTTGTCGACCTTCACGTCCTTGTACCGCGCGGCCATCGCCGCAACCCGCTCGTCCCAGTACGGCATGGTGATGGAGATCCCGTTCGACTTGGTCGCCGAGGTGAGGTGCTTCTTGGGGCGCGAGCGCGCCAGCTCGAAGGCGTACTTCAAGATGCGGTCGACGCCGCGGCGGGTGAAGGTGCTCTGCTGCACCACCACCTCGTCCTCGGTGTCCTCGTAGATGCGGCCGCCGATCGAGGAGTACTCGCCCTCGTTGTTCTCGCGCACCACCCAGAAGTCGATGTCGCCTGGCTTGCGGTCGCGGAGGGGCGATGGCACTCCCGGCATCAGCCGCACCGGGCGCAGGTTCACGTACTGGTGGAAGCCGCGGCGGATGGGGATGAGCAGGCCCCACAGCGAGACGTGATCCGGCACGCCGGGGAACCCCACCGCCCCGAGGAAGATCGCGTCGCGATCGCGGATGCGCTCGAGGCCGTCCTCGGGCATCATCCGGCCGTTGCGCGAGAAGTACTCGCAGCTCCAGGGGTGCTCGTCCCAGTCGAACTCGACGCCGTGCTTGCGGCCCGCCGCCTCCAGGACCCGCTGCCCCTCGGGAACGACTTCCTTGCCGATCCCGTCGCCGGGAATGACCGCGATGTGGTGCTTCGCCATCGGTTGCCTCAGGCAAGCGAGATATCACGACGGCGATTGAGCGTCGCACGCGAGCCGTTCCGCTGCATGTTTGACTGCATCGAGAAGCGCGTCGACGCCGGAAAGCTTGTGAACGACGGACACGACCCCCGGGAGCGACTCGATGTCCTCGGGCGGTGTCGAGGAGAAGATCACGACGGGAATCGCCGCGTGCTCGCTCTTTGCCTTCTGCCGGAGAAAGGCCCGGCCATCCATGACGGGCATCTTCAGGTCGAGAATGATCAGATGCGGTGGTGCGCTCGCGATCGTGACCAGGGCGTTGCGACCGTGCTCGGCTTGCCGGACGACATGGCCTTGCGCCTCCAGCACCATGACCATCACGCTGCGCAGATCGCGGTCGTCATCCACGACGAGCAGGGATTGACCTCTCATGACGAGCCATTCCGCGCAGCGTTCTCGCGGGTCGGCAGCGTGAAATGGAAGCTGCTCCCCGTGCCGAGGCTGCTCTCCACCCAGATGGTTCCGCCGTGTGCCTCGACGATGCATCGGGAGATGTAGAGGCCGAGCCCCAGCCCCCGGCGATCGCCGCGCCCGACCTGCCAGAATCGCTCGAACACCGCTTCCAGCTTGTCCGCCGGGATCCCGGGGCCGGTGTCGCTGACCGAGAAGAGCACGTCATCGCCCCTGGGCTGAACCCGGAGAAGGATCCGGTCGCCCTTGCGGCTGAACTTGATGGCGTTGGACACGAGATTGGCCAGCACCTGGAGAATGCGCTCGTGGTCGAACCTCGCCGATCGGACGCCAGGACGTATTTCGGAAGCGAGAGAGACGCCGCTTGCGGAAGCCGTCGCCTGGAACGCCTCGAGGGAGTCCTTCACCAGCCGGACAGGCTCCTCGAGCCGGGGTGCGAGCCGGAGCTTGCCTGCCTCGATGCTGGCGACATCCACCAGGTCACCGATCAGGCGATCCATCCTGCCCGTGAAACGGCGGATGCGCGCGGCCTGGGCGACGATGTTGGCCGATTCTCCGTCATTGCCGGATCCGCCGCGGGCGAGCAGGGCGGTGCTGGCGCTGATTCCCGCCAGCAGGGCGCGCAGGTCGTGGCTCGCCATGGCCATGAAGTCCTCCCGCGTTGCGACCACTTCGTCCGTGCGGGCGCGCTCCGTGAGCAGCTGCGTGTCGGTGTCCTCTCGCTCGAGCCGCAGCAGCATCTCCCGCGCGGTCCTCTGTTGGTGCCGTTCGGCGTGGAGTATCCCATCCGCCGTCTCGCGCTCGGTTCGCAATGCCTCGTCCGCCTTGGCCCGTTCCCTGACGACGGCTTCCTCGCGCGCAGGTGTGGTCGCTGCGTTCCCCTCGTCCGCCATCGCCCGCGCCGCTTCGAGAACGTCATCGGCACGGTCGCGCGCGTTCTGCACGACTGTGTTGGCGCGCTCCTCGATGGCGGTGCGGCGCCTGACCAGCTCACCGTCGGCTTTCTCCCTCTCGATGCGCAGGCTTTCGTCGGTCTTTTCGCGTTCCGGTGCAAAGCTCGTGTCCTGCTGCATTCGGCGGCTCCCAAAGTCGTTTGAATGGAGCGTCAGGTAGGCGCCCCAGGAACCGGGAAGTCAAGCAAGCGCAGGCACATCCGCCGACCTCAGGTGCGGGGCGAAATCGAGGCTCAATGCTGCATGCCCCATCGGCGGATCGTCCGCTGCTCGATGGTGCGGAAGATGAGGTTTTCCACCACCAGCCCGATGAGAATGACGGTGAAGAGCCCCGCGAAGACGTTCGCGATCTCCAGCAGGTTCTTGTTCTCGAACACGTACCAACCCAGTCCGCCCGAGCCCTGGCTGACGCCGAACACCAGCTCGGCGGCGATGAGCGTGCGCCAGGCGAACGCCCAGCCGATCTTCAGGCCCGTCAAGATGTTCGGGAACGCCGCGGGGATGAGGATCTGCAGCACGTAACGGGGTCCCGAGAGGCCGTAGTTGCGTCCCACCATGCGCAGGGTCTGGGAGACGGAGCGGAACCCCGCGTGCGTGTTCAGCGCCACCGACCAGAGCACGGCGTGGATGAGCACGAAGAT
>JBJMQJ010000224.1:0-3225 GCA_045802765.1 Myxococcales bacterium | reverse complement strand
GCCTTGAGACCGCGATAGGCGATGAGCGGACAGGCCAGCTCGAGCAGCTCCTGCTCGGGATTTCCCGCGCCGCTCGACGGGAGGGGCTGCGCCACCGTGCCGCGGGCCTGAGCGCCTCCCTCGAACCGGCAGGAGAGCGGAAAGCGCAGCGAGAGCACGCGCTGCGACGGGGCTGACTCGCCGATCTGGAGCGTACCGGTGAGCGTCACGTCCCTCGTGCGGCTCCCCTCGTTCACGCGGGCTGCCGCCTTGCGCAACAGCACGGAGACCGCGGGGATGTAAGCGAGCGCGGGCACGGCGGCAGCGAGCGCTGCGGCGAGGAGCGCGAGGCCGAGGCGCGTCCGGCCCGCGCTGCCGCCGGAGACGTCGACCAGGTTCATTTCACCACCTCACGGAGCCAGGCGAGCAGCGGCTCGCGCAGGTCGGGCCGTTTGAGCGCATAGGCGACGTTCGCCTGCAGGTACCCGAGCCGGTCGCCCGCATCGTGGCGCACCCCCTGGAAGCGGACCCCGAGGAGCCGCTTCTGCTGCGCGAGCACGGCGAGCGCGTCGGTCAGCTGGATCTCGCCGCCAGCGCCGGCCGGGAGGCGGGCGAGAACGTCGAAGATGTCGGGCGGCAAGACATAGCGCCCGATGACGGCGAGGTTCGACGGCGCCCGCTCGCGCGGCGGCTTCTCGACGATGCGCTCCACTTCGATGTGCCCGCCGTCGATGGTCCGCCCCGCCGCCACCCCGTAGAGGTGCACCTGCGTCTCCGGGACGGGCATCAGGGCAACGGCCGCCTTCCCGGTCTTCTGCGCGAGCCGGACGAGCTGTGCGATCGCCGGGTCCTCGGCGTCGACCACGTCGTCGCCGAGGAGCACGCCGAACCATTCGGCGCCCACCGCGTGGCGGGCGGCGAGCACGGCGTGGCCGAGGCCGAGCGGCTCCTTCTGACGGACGCTGACCAGCCGCACCGAGTCGCTGATCCGCCGCACCTCTTCGAACAGATCCTTCTTCCCCTTGCGCTGGAGCTGGTCCTCCAACTCGTAGGCGCGGTCGAAATGGTCCTCGATGGCGCCCTTCCCGCGTCCGTTGACCAGCACCACTTCCTGCGCTCCCGCGGAAAGCGCCTCCTCGACGATGAGCTGGATGGTCGGCGTGTCGACGATCGGCAGCATCTCCTTGGGGATCGCCTTGGTGGCGGGCAAAAACCGGGTGCCCAGGCCGGCGGCCGGGACCACGACCTTGCGCAAGGGATGATTCATCGCACCTCCGCGGGGCCGCGAAAGGTAGCATCGGGCGCGCGAAACCGCACCGGGCACGGCCGGCGGCTGGCGGCGGACGGCTGGCGTTCAGGCATTGCCGGGTGGGCTCCGCTCACAGTATCGAACGGTGGTCCGACACCGCGCGCGCCGTTCTTTTTCGCGACGCCATGGAGGGTGGACCCTAGACTGCGCGTCGATGCGCGCGTTCCTCGCCGTCCTCCTTGCCGCCGCCGCGGCCGCGCGCGCCGACAACAGCGTCAAGGATCCGGGTGCGCCCTGGCCCGCCTTCGTCGATCTGCCCCGGGCGACCGCGATGGGCGGCGCGCACTCGGCCATCTCGAGCGCCAACGACGCCATGACCTCGAATCCGGCGGGGATGTCGCAGCAGCGCAGGTATCACCTGGAGGTTGACGGGCTCTACGATTCGCGCTTCCCCGCGCAGGCGCTGATGGCAAGCATCGTCGATACGACCAGCTCCGCGGTTGGGACCGGGTTCTTGTTCTCGCGCTGGGGCAGCGGACAGCCCGAGGGCCGCGGCGAAGGCTGGTACGGCGCGCTCGCCTATTCGTACGCCCTGGGCAGCTACTTCGTCGGCGGCGAGACGAAGTACTACCGATTCGCCACTCCCGACGGACCGGTGCGCCAGTTCGCCCAGGACGTGGGCCTCCTGGCCAGGCGGGGCAACTTCGCCTACGCGGCGGTGCTGCAGAACGTCTCCACGAGCGCCGTCCCCACCTTTCCGGTGACGAGCACGCTGGGCATCGCGTGGGGGAACGACAGGGACTGGCACATCGCTTTCGACTACAAGGCAGACCTGTCGGACCTGAAGAACGTCAAGCACCGCGGCGCGGGCGGGGTGGAGTTTCTCGTCGGCGACGTGGTCGCGCTGCGCGGCGGCGCCACCTGGGACGCGACCGACGATCTGTGGTGGCTCTCGGCCGGCGTGGGGCTGCTCACCGAGAAGGGCGGCGCGCAGATCGTGCTCCGCCGCCGCTTGAACGGGCAGGGATTCGACCAACTCCTGATGGCGGGCGTCACCCTGTACCTCGAGTGAGCCTCTAGCGGGGGATGCGCGGCGCGACCAGCGGTTGGCCCGTCGCGGGATGCGGCACCACGTCGACCTGTGTCCCGTAGGCCTCGCCGAGGACCTCCGGACGGAGGACCTCGTGGGGGCCACCCTCGGCGAGCAGCCGCCCCGCGCGGAGCAGGACCAGGCGATCGCACGCGGCGCCGGCCAGCGCGAGATCGTGCAGGACCAGGAGCGCGCCGCGTCCCCTCTGCGCACGCTTTCGCACCGCGGTGACGAGCAGGACCTGGTGCGCCAGGTCGAGGGCGGCGGTCGGCTCGTCGAGGACGAGGAGCGCCGCGTCCTGCGCGAAAGCGCGCGCGAGGAAGACCCGCTGGCGTTCGCCTCCGGAGAGCTGGGCCACCGGGCGGTCGGCCAGATCGAGCGCGTCCGCTTCCGCCAGCGCGGCCATCGCCAGCGCGCGATCGCCGGGCGCCTCCAGCGCCCACAGCCCGAGGTGCGGCGCGCGGCCCATCAGCGCGACTTCGCGCGCGGTGAAGGGAAGGTCGGCCGGCTCGTCCTGGGAGAGGAAGGCGACGCGGCGGGCGCGCTCGCGGCGTGCGAGGGCGAATGCGTCGTCGCCGCGCAGCCACACCGATCCGGCGGAGGGGCGGAGGAGCCCGCAGGCGATCCGCGCGAGGGTGCTCTTGCCCGCAGCGTTGGGGCCGACGAGTCCGACGACCTCGCTCCGTTCGACCCTCAGCGAGATTCCGGCGACGGCTTCCGGCGCATGCGCCGCATGGCGGTACCGGACGGAGTCGATCGCCAGCAGCGGAACGGTCAGATGCGCCTCCGCAGGAGCAGCACGAAGAGAGGTGCGCCGAGCAGCGCCGTGACCGCCCCTACCGGAGGCTCGGTGCCCAGGCCGCGGAAGAGAGCGCGCGCGATGGCGTCGGCCAGGACGAGGAAGGCG
>JBJMQJ010000223.1:0-5441 GCA_045802765.1 Myxococcales bacterium | reverse complement strand
GCTCGTCCCGATCCGCAGCGGCGAGTTCCTCGAAGCCTCGGTCGACGGCCGGGTGATCTCCTCCTACTGGCCCGGCTTCGCCCTTCTCCTGGCTCCCTTCGCGGCCCTCGGCGTCCCCTGGCTCCTCAACCCGTTGCTCGGCGGCGCGACGCTCTGGATCGTCTGGCGGCTCACCCGCAGGCTCTCGCCTTCGCCGTCGGCGGCCGGGTGGGCCCTGCTCTTGACCGCCGCCTCTCCGGCCTTCGCCGTGAATGCGATCTCGTTCTATTCGATGGGCGCGCACCTTTTGTTCAACCTGCTCTTCGTCTCGCTCGTTCTCGAGGCGGAGCCGCGGGGGCTGTTCGCCGCGGGCGCGGTCGGCTCGTTCGCCCTGGCGCTGCACAACCCGGTGCCACACCTCCTCTTCGCGCTTCCCTGGATGGCGTGGATCGCACTGCGCCGCGGCGGGGCGCGTCGTCTGGCGGCATTGATCGCGGGATACGTCCCGCTCTCCGTGGCGCTGGGCCTCGGCTGGCTGTGGATCCGATCGAAGCTCGCCGGGTCGGGCGCGAAAGGTCCAGGTCCCATGGAGCTTGCACGGGGCCTGGCGCGGATCGCCTTCAGTGCGCCCGGCGTCGACCTCGTCCTCGCGCGCGCAGCCGGGCTCGTCGAGCTGATCCTCTGGGCAGCCCCGGGGGTCCTGCTCGTCGCCTGCTGGGGCGCGGCGCGATCGCTGCGCGGGTCGGGTGACCGCCGGCTGTCCCTGCTCGCGCTCTCCGGCATCTGCACGCTGATCGGCTACATGTTCGTGCCGTTCAACCAAGGCCACGGCTGGGGCTTCCGCTACTTCCACTCCGCCTGGGGGATCGTGCCCCTTCTCGCAGCGGCCTTCCTCACCAGCGCCGACGTCGAGAAGACCTTGCTGCCGCGGGCGATGCTCGTCTGCGCGGCGCTCAGCCTCGCGCTCGGGACGGGTCTGCGCTTCGCCCAGGTCCGCACCTTCATCGACGATCACCTGGCACAGCTTCCGCGCGCGGCCGCATCGCAGGAGCGGCGGGTCGTCTTCGTGCGACGGGACCGCGGCTACTACTCGCAGGACCTGGTGCAGAACGACCCCTTCCTCGACGGTTTGCGCTGGATCCTGCTCAGCGGCGGAGAGGAATCCGACGCGGGATGGATGCGCCAGGCCTTCCCGCGCTCGCGGAGGATCGCCGCGAACGAGGTGGCCACGGTGTGGGCAGTCGAGTGAGCACGACCGGAACGACCGGGAGCGCGGCGCCGCGCAACGCCTCCGGATCACTCCTTGGCGAAGACGCTGATCGCGTCGCCGAAGTGCTTCACGTCGAATGCGCCACGAGGCCCCCAGGAATCGAACTGCTCGAGGAGGACGAGGCGGCTGGAGCGCAGCAGCGAGGCGAACGCATCGCTCGTCATCCGGCTGCGGAACCCGCCGCGCAGGCCTCCGGCCGCGGGATGGTGGACGATGCCGCGCCCACCTGGGCGCAGGACGCGCCGGAACTCGCCTGCGTAGGACGCCGTGTCCCCCGGCGAGACGTGGACGAAGGTGTCGAACGACCAGATGAAATCGATCGAGTCGTCGGGGATCCCCGCCAGCGTCCGCCCATCGTTCACCAGGTAGCGGACGTTCTCACGGCCTGCGAGCCGCGCGCGGCACGCCTCGATGCTCGCCCGCGAGACGTCGACGACCGTCAGCGAACGCGCTACGTTCTGGAGCACCTCGGTCCACCGTCCCGCGCCGGGCCCGATCTCGAGGATGCTCCCCTGCCTCGGCGCGCGCTCCTGGATGAGCGCGGTGAGCGACTGCTTCCACTCGGGAGAAGGAGTCCACTCCTCGCCTCCGCCGCGCCAGTCGTAGCCGTCCCAGATGCTCCGATTCGTCGCCGCGCCGCTCAAGCCGGGGAGCCCGCGCCGGCGCTCCAGCGATTCCAGACTCCGCTCCACCCGTCCCAGCGCCCCTTTCAGGAACTGCGAGACCGCCCACGTCAACGTCCAGAGCAGCCCGTTCTGCGCCAACAGGCTGCGCAGGAACCTCGCCTTTCTCATCGATGCGCGCTCGACACCCTGTGGACCATCGCAGGGGCAACGTATCATGGCGGAGCTGCGCGCTCCGGAGCGAGTCCGCCAAGATGACCACGCCCTGGCTCTCCGTCGTCATGCCGACCTACGACGGCGACGCGTTTCTCGCGGCCGCGCTGGAGAGCATCTGCGCGCAGCAAGGCGGAGGCGAGATCGAGGTGATCGCCGTCGACGACGGATCGGAGGACGGAACCATCGCCACTCTGGAGACGTACTCTTCCCGGCTGCCGCTGCGCATCGTCCGCCGGCCGCGAACGGGGAACTGGGTGGCGAGCACCAATCATGGCCTGGCGGTCGCCCGCGGCGAGTACGCGTGCCTGCTCCACCAGGACGACCTGTGGATCGACGGCCGGCTGCGCGCGCTACGCGCCGCACTGCAAGCCGCTCCCGACGCAGCGCTCGTCGTGCACCCGTCGTGGTTCGTCGATGCGCGCGGCGCGCGCCTGGGACGCTGGCGTTGCCCGCTGCCGCCCGGCAAGGTCGACCCGGCGCTCGTGCTGGAGCGGCTCATCGTGCAGAATTTCCTGGCCGTGCCGGCGCCGCTCTTCCGGCGCGAGTTGGCGCTGCAAGCGGGCGGCATGGACGAGTCGCTCTGGTACACGGCCGACTGGGATCTCTGGCTGAATCTCTCGCGCCGGGGGACCGTCCTGCACCACCCGGAACCGCTCGTCGCGTTCCGCATCCACGCCGCCTCGCAGACGGCGCAGCGATCGGCGCGTCCCGGCGACCTGCGCCTGCAGCTCCAGACGGTCCTGCGCCGCCACCTGCCGGCCGCGGCGGAAGGCGACCGGCGCGTCGCCTCGGTCGCCGAGTTCTCCATCGAGCTGAACCTGGCGCTCGCAGCCGGCCTGCACCGCCGCGCCGCGCCGTGGGCAACGCTGAGCAGGAGCTTCCTCGCGCTCGGCCCCTCCGGCTGGAAGCGCTACCTGCGCGACTCGCGCATCGCCGAGCGCGTGGGCGCGCGCCTGCGCCTTCTCGGCGAGCGCGGCCGCGCCCCGGCGGCGGCATGACGAAGGACGCGGAGTACACGCGCAGGCTCTTGCGCGAGCAGGGTTCCCGCTGGAAGCGGCTCCTGGACGTGCAGGCGCCGTACCGCTGGAACCTGCGCCGTCTCCGGCTCGGGTACACGGTGGAGGTTGGTTGCGGCATCGGTCGTAACCTGTCCCACCTGCGAGGGGCGGCCATCGGAGTCGATCACAACCCGTATTCCGTCGAGGCCTGCCGCCGAGCGGGGTTCATCGCCTTCACGCCGGAGGAATTCCGCCGCTCCCCGCACGACACGGCTGGGCGCTTCGACTCCATGCTCCTGTCCCACGTGGCCGAGCACATGACCTTCGCCGGGTTCGTGCACCTGATGCGCGAGTACCTGCCATTGCTCGGACCCGCGGGGCGCATCGTCGTGATGACGCCGCAGGAGGCGGGTTTCCGCAGCGACCCGACCCACGTCGAGTTCTTCGATCTGGCGAAGATCCGCGCGGCGGTCGCGCAGGTGGGATTCCTCCCGACGCTGGAGTACTCGTTCCCGTTCCCGCGCGTCATCGGGCGTATTTTTCCCTACAACGAATTCGTTTCCGTCAGCGGGCGGCGAAATTGATCGACGCGGATCGGCCGATACAGTTGCGCCGTCCATGCAAGCCGCCGCCGCATTGGAGTCCGCTCCCGTCGAGCTGACGGTCCTCATGCCCTGCCTCGACGAGGCGCGGACGGTCGGGACCTGCGTGGCCAAGGCGCGCGACACCTGCCGCGCGAACGGCATCGCCGCGGAGATCCTCGTCGCCGACAACGGCTCGACGGATGGTTCCCAGCGCCTCGCGGGAGAGTCGGGCGCCCGCGTCATCCACGTCCCGACGCGCGGCTACGGCTCCGCGCTGCGCGCCGGGATCGAGGCCGCCAGGGGGCGGTACGTCGTCATCGCCGACGCGGACGACAGCTATGATTTCGGCGACATTCCCGCTTTTGTCGCGCAGCTCCGCGCCGGGGCGGATCTGGTGATGGGATCGCGCTTCCGCGGCACCATCCATCCCGGGGCCATGCCCTTGCTGCACCGGTTCCTCGGGAACCCGGTGTTGACCTGGATCCTGAACCTCTTCTTCGGCGTGGGAATCAGCGACGCGCACTGCGGGATGCGCGGCTTCTCCCGCGAACGGATCCGCGCGCTCTCGCTGCGCTCGTCCGGGATGGAGTTCGCCAGCGAGATGATCATCCGCGCCGCGCAGGAGAGGCTGAGCGTGCGGGAGGTCCCCACCAGCCTGCGGCGGGACGGACGCGGCCGCAGGCCCCACTTGCGCACCTGGCGCGACGGGTGGCGCCATCTCCGCTTCATGCTGCTGTTCAGCCCGCTCTGGCTCTTCCTCGTCCCCGGGTCGGTCATCTCCATCGCCGGGCTCGCCCTCGCCGCCGCAGTCGCGTTCTCCGCGGTGACCGTCTTCGGCCACCAGCTCAACACGCATTTCGCGCTCCTCGGCAGCTCGCTCGCCATCGTCGGCGTGCAGCTCTCGATGCTCGGGTTGTTCGCCAAGGCGGTGTTCGTCCTCGACGGGGTCGGGAAGAGCGCGGGGGCGGAGCGGTTGCTCGAAGGGCTGCGGCTGGAGACGGGCATCGTCGCGGGCGCGTCCATCTTCCTCGGCGGCCTGACCGTCGACGCGCGCATCCTCGCCGGCTGGATCGCGACGCACGGTGGCGCGCTCGACGCCAAGGCGACGCACCTGGCGATCCTGGGCGGGACGCTGTGCGCGGTGGGCCTCGAGATCGTCTTTTCCAGCTTCTTCCTCTCCATCTTGAAGGCGTCGCGCACGGGTCGCTGGGTGTGAACCTCACCGCCCGACAGCCGCGCTGGCCGTTCGCCGTGGCGGCGGGGTTCCTGCTCCTCGGCCTGGCCGGATTCAGCGGTAGCTCCTGGCCCCACGGCGCGCGCAAGAGCCTCCTCTTCGATCCGCGGCTGGGCGAGGTGCCGCAGGAAAGCCTGGGCAGCTCGCGCGGGATCCGCACCGACGAGTGGAGCGTCGATCTGCCGACGGCGCGCTCGCAGCAGCTCGCCGAGCCGCGATTTCCTCTCGTCAATCTGCACCAGGGGCTCGGGCAGCTTCAGCGCAACGTGACGGATTCTCCCGTGCTCGACTGGGGACTGCCGTTCCGCCCTCTCCTGTGGCCGCTTCTTCTCGGTACGCCGTGGTCGCAGGGCGTGCGCTGGTTCCTGCGCAGCGCGCTGCTGCTGCTCGGTGTCTGGGCGCTCCTGCGCACGCTGCTCGCGCGCCCGGGGCTCGACGACGAGCAGCAGCGGCGGCGCGGAGCGATCGCGGCGCTCGCCGCGCTCGCGGTCGCGTTCTCCTCCGCCTTCGTCTGGTGGCTTTCGAGCGGCCTGCCCG
>JBJMQJ010000222.1:0-5167 GCA_045802765.1 Myxococcales bacterium | reverse complement strand
ATGGATAGACCATTGCGCACCGCGGCCATGCTGGCGCCGTTGCCGAGGTGCGCGATCGCCGCGCGGCCGAGCCGGGCCGCTCCGACCTGTGCGACCACGGACTCGTAGGATAGCCCGTGGAAGCCGTAGCGGCGGACTCCTGCGTCGTCCAGCTCACGCGGGAGCGGAAGGCGCCGCGCCACCTCCGGCATGTTCCAGTGGAAGTCCGTGTCGAAGCAGGCGACCTGCGGGATCTCGGGGCGGCGGGCGGCGACCGCCTGGACGCCGAGCAGCGCCGCAGGCAGGTGGAGCGGCGCGAATGGAACGGCCTCGCGGAGCGAGGCGATTAGTCCCGAATCAAGAAGCGCGGGGGCGTGGTGTCGCGGACCGCCGTGCACGAACCGGTGGCCCGCGGCGTCGGGCGGCGGGAAGCCGCGCGCCTCCAGATCCGCCAGCGCCTGGTGCACCGCCTGGCCGTGATCGGTGACGCGACCCACCGACGAGGAGGCGAGCCTCTCGTCGCCGCGAAACAGCGCCAGCTTCACCGACGAGGAGCCGCTGTTCACGCACAGGACGATCACGTCCAGGTCCAGGCGCGGATCTCCGGCAGGTCCTCCATGTGCTCCTCGACGTACCTGCGGTGGCGCTCCAGCGCGCGCTGGCACTCCTCGATCACCGCGGCCGCGTTGGCCGGCTTGCGACGCGCGCGCTTCAGCGCCTCGGCCGCGAGGTGGAACCGGCTGATCTGGTTCAGCACCGTCATGTCGAACGGGGTGGTGGTGGTGCCCTCCTCGCGATAGCCGCGCACGTGGAACCGCGACGGATTCGGGCGCCCGTGCAACGAGCCATGGATCAGCGTGGGATATCCGTGGAAGGCGAACACCACGTCCACGTCGGGCGTGAACAGCTCGACGAACGCCTCCTCGCGCATTCCGTGCGGATGCTCGTCCGGCGAGAAGAGCGACATGAGATCGACGACGTTCACCACCCGGACGCGCAGGTCGGGCGCGTTCTCACGCAGAAAGCGCGTGGCGGCCATCGTCTCCAGCGTCGGAGTGTCGCCGCAGCAGGCCAGCACTACGTCCGGCTCGCCCTCGGGCCCTTCGTTCCCGGCCCACTTCCACACCGAAGCGCCGCGCGAGCAGTGGTCGCGGGCAGCGTCCATGTCCAGCCACTGCAGCTCCGGCTGCTTGTCGATGACGATCAGGTTCAGGTAGTTGCGCGTGCGCAGGCAGTGGTCGGCCACCGAGAGCAGGCAGTTCGCGTCGGGCGGCAGGTAGGCGCGCGCGACGGTGCCTTTCTTGGAGATGACGGTGTCGAGGAACCCCGGGCCCTGGTGCGAGAACCCGTTGTGATCGTTGCGCCAGCAGGTCGAGGTGAGCAGCACGTTCAGCGAGGACACCGGCTTGCGCCAGGGCAGCGCCGCGCACATCTCCAGCCACTTCGCGTGCTGCGTGGCCATCGAGGCGACGATGAGCGCGAACGCCTCGTAGGTGACGAACATCCCATGGCGGCCGGTGAGCACGTACCCCTCGAGCCATCCCTCGCAGTTGTGCTCGCTCAGGACCTCCATCACGCGCCCCGCCGGGGAGAGATGGTCGTCGCCGGGCAGGATGCGTTCCTCGAACGCGCGGTCCTCCACCTCGAACACGGGAGTGAGGCGGTTGGAGTTCGCCTCGTCGGGGCAGAAGAGCCGGAACGTGCGCGGGTTCTGCTTGTACACGTCGCGGAGCATCACGCCGAGCTGGCGGGTCGATTCGGCGCGCGAGGCGCCCGGCGTCGTCACCGGAACGGCGTATCGCGTGAAGTCGGGCAGGTCTAAAGGCTTTAGCAGGCGGCCGCCGTTCGCGTGCGGATTGGCGCCCAGCCGCCGATCTCCCCGCGGCGCGAGAGCGGTGATCTCCGGCACCGGCCGGCCGCGCTCGTCGAACAGCTCCTCGGGCCGGTAGCTGCGCATCCATTGCTCGAGCATCTGCAGCTGGCGCGGATCCTCGCGCACTTTCGCGAGCGGCACCTGGTGCGCGCGGAAGGTGCCCTCGATGCGCACTCCGTCCAACTCGCGCGGACCGGTCCAACCCTTCGGCGTCCGCAGCACGATCACCGGCCAGCGCGGCCGCGCCCGCAGCCGTCCGCCCCGCGCCTCACCTTGGTAGTCGAGGATGCGGTCGTGCGCCCACTGCAGGGCGGCCGCGAAGTCCTGGTGGACTCGCGCGGGCTGGTCGCCTTCCACGAAGCGCGGCTCGTAGCCGTGGCCCGAAAATAGCGCGCGGATCTCCTCGTCCGGCTTGCGCCCCAGCACCGTGGGCGAGGCGATCTTGTACCCATTGAGGTGGAGCACGGGGAGCACCGCGCCGTCGCGGGCGGCGTTCAGGAAGCTGATCCCCTTCCATGATCCTTCCAGCGGCCCTGTCTCCGCCTCGCCGTCTCCGACGATCGCGACGGCGAGAAGGTCGGGATTGTCGAAGACGGCGCCGAATGCGTGCGTGAGCACGTAGCCGAGCTCGCCGCCCTCGTGGATCGACCCGGGCGTGGGCGGACTCACGTGGCTCGGCACGCCGTACGGCGTGGAGAACTGGCGGAAGAGCCGGCGCATGCCTTCCCCGTCCTGCGCCACGGCCGGATACACCTCGCTCCAGGTGCCCTCGAGCCAGACGTTCGCGTTGACGGCGGGGCCGCCATGGCCGGGACCGACGAGGAGGATGGCGTTTGCGTCCCTCTCGCGCACGAGCCGCGAGAGGTGCGCGTAGACCAGGCTGATCCCCGGCGAGGTGCCCCAGTGCCCGAGGAGGCGGGGCTTGACGTGCTCGGGGCGCAAGGGCTCGCGCAAGAGCGCGTTCTGGTGCAGGTAGATCTGTCCTACTGTCAGGTAGTTCGCCGCGCGCCACCACGCGTCGATGGCGCGCAGCTCGTCGGGCTGGAGCAGGTCGGCCATGGCTGCCTCCCGGACCGGGGAACACTGCGCGCCCGCGCGGCGCGCTGCAAGCGCGGGCCCGAGGTACACGGCCGCGGCGATCGAGCGGGCGATGCTCTGCCCGTGGCACGCTTGCCCCCGGCGACGCGCCGAGGTAATTCCCGCGGCCAGTGCCGCCGCGCGATCGTGCCAGCCCCAAGCAGCGCAAGCGCGCAGGTGCGAGCCCGCGCGCGTTCGAGCCTCGGCGGCTGGAGCGCCTGGTCGACTTCGCGGCGCTCGTCGCGGCCGTGGAGGATTACGCCATCTTCATGCTCTCCCCTGAGGGCCGGGTGGCGAGCTGGAACTCCGGAGCGCAGCGCATCAAGGGGTACGCCGCCGACGAGATCCTCGGCCGTCACTTCTCCATCTTCTATCCGCCCGAGGAAGTGCTCGCCGGCGCGTGCGACCGGCAACTGGAGTTGGCCGCGCGGCATGGCCGCGTCGAGACCGAAGGATGGCGCCTGCGCAAGGACGGGAGCCAGTTCTGGGCGATGGCGACCCTGACCGCCATCCACGGAGAGGACGGCGAGATCCTCGGATTCGGCAAGGTCACGCGGGATCTCACGGCGCGCAAGCAGGCCGACGACGAGCGCCTGCGGCTGGTCCAGGCGCAGGAGAAGATCCGCTTGCGCGACGAATTCCTCGTCATCGCCGCGCACGAGCTGAAGACCCCGCTCACCGCGCTGAGCTTGCAGCTGCAGAAGTTGCAGAGGATGGGAGCGCCGCAGGACTCGGTCGGGACGGCATTGCGCAGCGCGCGGCGGCTGGGCGCGCTGGTGGACACGCTGCTCGACGTCTCGCGCATCGCGGCCGGCAAGCTCACGCTCGACGTCCAGGAATGCGATCTAGCGGCGGTGGCCAGCGAGGTAGTGGAGCGCTGGCGCGAGGAGGCCTCGCGCGCGGGATGCGAGCTGAGCATCGACGCTCCGGCGCCCGTGCCCGGCCGCTGCGATCCACTGCGCATCGACCAGGTGATCGAGAACCTGCTCGGAAACGCGATCAAGTACGCGCCAGGCAAGCCCGTCCGGATCTCCGTCGCGTCGCGCGACGGTCAGGCGGAGATCGTCGTCGCGGACGAAGGGCCGGGCATCCCACCCGGCGCCGAAACGCGGATCTTCCACCGCTTCGAGCGGGCGGCCGACATGCGCAACTACGGCGGGCTCGGCCTGGGTCTATACATCGCCCGGGAGAACGTCGAGGCGCACGGCGGTACGATCAGGGTCGAGAACGGCGTCGGCACGGGCGCAACGTTCAGGGTCGCGCTGCCGCTGCATCGCTGAGACGCATGGCCGCGCAGCCGCTGCTCGAGGTCCAGGGACTGACCAAGCGGTTCGGCGGACTGCTCGCCAACGATCGTGTCGACATCACGGTGGGGGCCGCCGAGATCGTCGGCCTCATCGGACCGAACGGCGCGGGGAAGACCACCTTCTTCAACGGCTTGACGGGACAGGTGCGCATCGACGCGGGTCGCGTGCTGTTCGGCGGCCGCGATCTGACGAATCGTGCGCCCGAGGAGATCGCTCGCGCCGGGATCGCGCGGACGTTCCAGCTGGTGAAGGTCTTTCGCGAGATGACCGTGGTCGACAACGTCATCGTCGGCGCGTTCCTGCGCGAGGTCACCCGCCGCGCGGCGCGGGCGCGCGCGATCGAGGCGCTCCGGACGGTGGGGCTGGCGCCGGTCGAAGCGTCGCTCGCCGGCGAGCTCCCCGTCGCGCTGCAGAAGCGGGTCGAGCTGGCGCGCGCGCTCGCGACCGGCCCCCGGCTCATCGTCCTCGACGAGGCGCTCTCCGGGCTCACGCCTGCGGAGACGCGCGACGCTCTGGAGGTGCTCCGGCTCCTGCGCGAGCGATCGATCGCGCTCCTCGTCGTCGAGCACGTCATGGAAGTGATCATGACGCTGAGCGATCGCGTGGTGGTGCTCGACGCCGGCCGTCGCATTGCGAGCGGGGCGCCAGCGGAGGTCGCCCGGGACGCGCGCGTCGTCGAGGCCTACCTTGGCGCATGACGAGCCCGCGCTTCGCGTCCGCGAGCTGGTCGCTGGCTACGGCGGCCTGCCGGCGTTGCACGGCGTGTCGCTCGAGGTGAACCGGGGAGAGACCGTCGCCCTGGTCGGCGCGAACGGCGCCGGCAAGTCCACGCTGCTGCGCGCCATCGCCGGCCTCCTGCAGCCGCTCTCCGGGCACATCGATCTCGACGGGCGGCGCATCGACGGCCGTCCGGCTCACGAGATCGTCCGGT
>JBJMQJ010000221.1:0-8963 GCA_045802765.1 Myxococcales bacterium | reverse complement strand
GGAGATCCGGGGACACCATACGCAATACCGGAGTTCCGTATGGTGTCCCCGGATCTACCGGATCTATACCGGAGTTCCGTATGGTGTCCCCGGATCTCGTCACCGGAGTTCCGTATGGTGTCCCCGGATCTCGCTACACCGGAGTTCCGTATGGTGTCCCCGGATCTCGTCCTCGGATCTGGGGGGAGCGGCGATTCAAGTCCGGCGGGGCGGCAGCCCGGCTTCCTCGCGAGCCACGCTGGCGAGGCCGGCCCAGTCCCAGCCGTCGCGCCCCCGGGCGAGCGCGGCGAGGACGCGGTCGCGGATGATGGAGGCGAACGGCAGCGGCGCGCGCACCTCCTGGCCCGCTTGCAGCGCGAGCGTCATGTCCTTGAGCGCGAGCGGCATGGCGAATCCGGCCGGCTCGAAGTCGGTGCTGGCCACGCGCGCGGCATAGACGGTGAACGCCGTCGACGCGAACATGCTGCCGGCGAAGAAGTCCATCACCTTGCGCGGATCGAGCCCTGCCTTTTCCGCCAGCGCGGTCGCCTCGCCGGCCGACTCGATCGTCACGGCGATGAGGAAGTTGCCGATCAGCTTGACCACGTTTGCCTGCGGCGCCTCGGCGACCTTGAACGTCCCCCGCCCCAGCGCCGTAAAGAGGCGCTCGCAGGCGGCGAGGTCCTTCTCTTCGCCGCCGCACACGATCCATAGCTGCTTTTTCTGCGCCGCTTCCGGCCGGCCGAAGACCGGGGCCGAGACGTACGCTTGCCCGGCGTCACCGTGCGCCGCGCGCAGCCTGCGCGACAGCGCCACCGAGATGGTGCTCATCGACACGTGGATGCCGCCGCGCCGAAGTCCAGCGAGAAGGCCGTCCTCCCCGAAGGTCACCTTCTCCAGGGCCGCGTCGTCGGCGACCATGGTGCCGACGATCGCGCATTGCTCGGCCACTTCGCGCGGCGACGCGCACTCCACCGCGCCGGGCGGCGCCTTGCCCTTCGTTCGATTCCAGACCCGCACGGTGAACCCGGCGTCGACGAGATTCGCCGCCATGGGACGGCCCATCCGCCCCAGCCCGATCAATCCGACGGCGTCCACGCTAGCGGCCAAGCAGCGCCTTGATCCGCGCCTGCAGCGAAGTGCCGATCAGCGTTCCGTAGACGCGGCGGCCCAGCCGGTAGGCCTTGGCGCTGTAGGGATAGAACCAGAAGGCCGGGAAGTTGAACCGCTCCAGGTTCACGTGGCGCACCTCGCACAGGTCGCGAAGCCCGTGCTTGCCGTGCACGCGGCCGAGCCCGCTCGCCTTCACGCCGCCCCAGGGCGTCTCCGGCGCGGCGTGCGTGTAGAGCGTGTCGTTGTGCATGACCGTGCCGGCGAGCAATTGGTTCGCGATCAGGTCCGCCTTCGCCTTGTCGCGCGTGAACACGTACGCGGAGAGCCCGTAGGGCGAGTCGTTGGCCAGCCGCACCGCTTCCTCCTCGGTGCGAAAGGTCATGATCGGCAGCATGGGCCCGAACGTCTCGTCGCGCATGATGGCCATCTCGTGCGTGACGCCGGTCAGCACGGTGGGCTGGACGAACCGCCCGCCGTCCGGATAGACCTTCACTTCGCCGCCGGCGAGCACCTTGGCCCCCTTCGCGCGGGCATCCTCGAGGTGCCGCTTCACGATCTCGACTTGCATCTGCGTCGTCATCGCGCCCACGTCGACGTCGTAGCTGTTCGGCTCGCCCTGGCGGAGGCCTTGGGCGAGCTTGACCAGCTTCTCGGTCAGCTGTGGCGCGATGCTCTCGTGGACGTAGACGCGCTCCACCGAGGCGCAGGTCTGCCCCGAGTTCGCGAACGCGCCCCACGCGAGCCTCAGGGCCGCCGTGTCGAGGTCGGCGTCCGGGAGCACGATGGCCGGGTCCTTGCCGCCCAGCTCCAGGACGCACGGGATCATCTGCTCGGCGGCCGCCACGTTGACCTTGCGGCCGGTGGCGACCGATCCGGTGAACACGACCATGTTCACGCCGCTCTTGATCAGCTCCGCCCCGGCGTCGCCCTTGCCGTGCACGATTTGCACCAGGCCGCGTGGGACGCCCGCCTCCTCGAGAAAAGCGCGCATCCGCTCCGCGACGAGCGGCGTGAACTCGCTCGGCTTGAGCACCACCCCGTTGCCGGCCATGAGCGCCATCACGGTGTCGCCGGCCGGGATCGAGAACGGGTAATTCCACGGCGAGATGATCCCGATCACACCCCGCGGATAGAACCTCAGGTAGGATTTCTTGTGCGGGAACATGTGGAGCGGAACGCGCTCGTCGCGCAGCAGCCGCTCGGCCTTCCGCGCGAAGTAGTGGGTGAGGTCGGCGACGGGGAGGACCTCCATGAACAGCGCCTCGTTCCGGGTCTTGCCGTTCTCGCGAACGATCAGATCGGCCAGCTCGTCCGCGCGATCGAGGACGAGCTGCTGGAAACGCGAGAGCGCCTGGCCGCGATCCTTGAACGAGCGCGCCGCCCACGCCTTCTGGGCGGCGTGCGACGCGGCGGTGGCCTCGCGGACCTGGCCAGCCGTCGAGACGCGCACTTCGCCGACCAGCTTGCCGCTGCCCGGCTCGTACACCGCCAGCGTGCCGTGCGCGGTGACCGAGCCCTGCACCGGGCGGGTCCCGTCCGTCGGGCGGACTGCCGGTCTCTGCATCGGTTCCGAGAAGGACTCGGCCATGGGACACCTCTACTTTGGAGGGGACACCATGAAATGGCGTGCCCCGGTTGCGCCCCCAACGACGGTCGTGGGCTACGCCCCATGTCGCGCCTTGTCAATCGAGGTCGCCACAGGGAAGAAAAATGGCTCTTTTCGCTCACTGATGGAATTTGGAGCGGCTCGAACGGATTGAGGGAGTGGCCCCAGCGGGGGACGGGACCGATCCACCGATGATTGACTTGCGTGAGATGTTGCGCCTGCACGTGCCGCTCGCCACCCAGGCGTACGAGCAGCCGCCCGCTCAGCAGCCCGAGCGCCCGCCAGCCGACGACCCCGACCAGATCTCCGGCGACGAGCCCTCGACCATCCTGGTCGTGGACGACGATGCCTCGGTGAGGCACGTCATCTCCACCGTGCTCCGCGAGGAGGGTTACACGGTGCGCGCCGCAGCGTCGGCGGACCAGGCTCTGGAGCTGCTGCGCGCCTCGGGCGAGGTCCCGACGGTGTTGTCGGACCTGAAGATGCCGGGGCACGACGGGATCTGGCTGCTCGATCAGGTGCTGCAGCGCAATCCCCACGCCGCCGTCGTCATGCTCACGGGGTACGGCGATACGGAGAACGCCGTCGAGTGCCTGAAGCGCGGCGCCGCCGACTACCTGCTCAAGCCGCCGCGCATCACCGATCTCGTGCGCGCCATCGAGCGCGCGCAGAGCCGCCGCAAGCTCGCGCTCGCCCGCAGCCGCTACCACCAGGGCCTGGCGCGCCGGGTACGGGAGAAGACCGCCGAGCTGACCGACGCCTTGCGTCGCACGGCCGACGCCTACAACAGCACCCTCTCCGCGCTGGTAGCGGCGCTCGACGCGCGCGAGCACGAGACGAGCGACCACTCGCAGCGCGTGGTGCGCTTTACCCTGGCCATCGCCGCGAAGATGACCGTTGCAGGCGACGTCCTGGATCAGATCGGCCGGGGTGCGCTGCTGCACGACATCGGGAAGATCGGCGTGCCCGACAGCATCCTCCTCAAGGCCGGGCCGCTCACGCCCGCCGAGTGGATCGAGATGCGCAAGCATCCCGAGATCGGGCACCAGATCCTGCAGTCGATCGGGTTCCTCAACCAGGCCGCCGAGATCGTGCTCTCGCACCAGGAGCGCTGGGACGGCGGCGGCTACCCCCGAAAGCTGAAGGGCGAAGAGATCGCGCTCGGCGCGCGCATCTTCGCCATCGCCGACACGCTGGACGCCATGACCTCCGACCGCCCCTACCGGCGCGGCGTCAGCTACGACGAGGCCCGGGCCGAGATCGCCCGCTGCTCGGGAACGCAGTTCGACCCGGCCTGCGTGGAAGCGTTCCTCTCGCTGACGGTGATGGAGCTGACCGCCCTGCGCGACCGCCGCGGGATGTGAGCTCGCCGCGGCGGCGCCGGCGGGCCGCCGTCAGCCGCGGCGCCGCCGTGGGCGCAGCAGCGCGAAAGCCGCGATCAAGAGACCTCCCAGCGACCCGGCCGAGCTGCAGCCGTGGACGGGAAAGCCGACTCCGGACTGCGCGACGGGCGGCGGCGGGGGGGACGAGACCTGAGCCGCTCCCGCGTCGGGCTCGGCCGCGCTGCCCGCGTCGGGCGCGCCGCCGTCCGGAACAGTACCGGCGTCGGGAGTGCCAGCGTCCGGCGGAGGAGGCGGCGGCGGGGGCGGAGCAACGAGCTGTGGCGCCACGTCGGCGAGCGCCGTCCCCATGGTCATCCCGTCGTGGTAGACGACGCCGTCCGCGGAGATGGAAGCGTCCCGGTACAGCCCCTGCTTGAGGTAGTTCACCATCCCGGGGAAGAGGGTCTGCACGGCCTTCCCGTCGATCACTTTCTTGCCGTGGTACCAGAGCTCGATGAACCCCAGGTCGGGGTTGGACGACCAGATCACGTGGATGACGAAGTCGTGCCAGACCCCGCGCACCAGGGGCGTGCTCCACAGCTCGACCGTCGGGCCATTTCCGGGCGGCGGGTTGCGGTCGAGCGCCAGCGTCTGGCCGTTCACGTCGAACTCGAGGGGGGGCGACCCGCAGCATCCGCTGTGGTGCCACTGCGTGAAGACCTGCCACTTGCTCTCGATCGGGTACGCCGCGTCGAACATCGTGCTCCACGCGTAGTAGCGGTCCGTGCCTTCGGTGTCCCCCTCGGCGCGCACCAGCTCGTTGCGGTTGCCGTTGCTGGCGAAGTCGCCGTTGCGCACCAAGACGCGCAGGGCGTAGCTGCCCTGGCGGACCGGCGAGGTCACGACGGTCAAGCGGCTGGTGAGCCCGTCCACCGAACCCCACTGCGAGAGGTCCTGCGTTTCGAAGTCGCCGTGCCAGACGACGGAGGCACGGGCTTGAAAGGCAACGAGGCACAGGGCGGCGGCAGCAGCAGCGAGGCGTCGCAACACGCGTCCTTTCCGGGGTGCCGGGGTGGGTGCTGGACCCACGCCGGGCCGCTCCTTGTCCGGGGAAGGGAGCGGCAGCCGGTAGAACGAATTGGTCGGAGCCCCTCTTCCCGCTTTCCGAAGCAGAGGGCGCCCGCTCGCACGTGGAGCGGGCGGGCAGACAGCCAGGGCGGGAACGCGCGTTGGCGCGCGCGGCGCCAGGGCGGTACACAGGCGGCGTGCAGCTCACGCTGACCGATCGCGCCGCCGAGGCGGTACGCTCTCGCGCCCGCGACGCCGATGTGCCGGATTGGCTGCTGCGCGTCGCGGTGGTGGCCGGCGGCTGCAACGGCCTGACGTACGATCTCTATTTCGTCCCGGAGGCGTCGGAGCAGGACGAGCTGATCGACTGCGGCGGCGTGCGCGTCGCCGTCGATCGTTCGAGCGCGGCGATGCTCGACGGCACGGTCATCGACCTCGCCGACGCGCGGTCGTTCCGCTTCTCGAACCCCCGCGCGCGCCGCGGCTGCTCGTGCGGCGCAAGCTTCGAGGTCTGACGATGCCCAAGGTGCTGCGCTACGGCGCGCTGGTGCTCACGGTGGCCGTGCTGACCTGCCTGGTCGGGTTCGTGCACTCGCGCGTGTCCGGTGGGCCGGCCGAGAGCGCTCGCGGGTGGATGGTGGGTCTCCTCGTCTGCTTTGGCGCGATGGCGGCCGCCGCGCTCTACATGGCGCTGGTCGGCCTGTACCACACGATCCTCGCGCTCTTCGGCTGGGACGGCGGCCCGGGCATCTTGCGCAAGAATCCGCACTACGTGCCGGGCAGCGACGAACCCGTCGCGGACGGCACGCGATTGCCTCCCGATGGGCGGTGATCACTCGTCCGTCGCCAGCGCCGCGAGAAGCGGCTCGCGGCGCGTCTCGAGGAGATGGGCGGACGCGGCCAACACGCCGCCGTACGCGATGGCCATGGCCAGCGCCTCGCCCAGGTAAGCGACGGCGAGCGGAAGTCCCGTGAGCCTCGAGACCGCCCACGGCGCCCAGGCGGCGGCGCCGAGGAGAGCCAGCGCCGCCAGGCGCGATCCCACCGGCCCGGCGCCGCGCACCCGGCGCAGGCGCATCCCCCGCACGGGCACCGGCCAGAGGACGCTGGCGAGGTTGCCGACGAGCGCGAGCAGCGGAAAGGTCGCGAGGTGCGCGCAGAAACCGATCCCGATCTCGGACACGGAGACGGGCCCGGTCGCGCGCGCGACGAGGACGAGCCCGGCGAAGATGCACAGCGAGAGCGCATAGGCGACGAGGTTCTTCGCCGCAAGCAGCACGCGCGCGCGCACCGGCCACAAGAACCAGCCGCGGGCGGCGTCGAGATCGCGGCCGAACTGGTTGGTCGCCAGCTCGAGGACGCCGAGGTGCGCGTACACCGCCGCGAAGAGCAGCGGGCGCTTTTCGACCCAGCTCACGCCGCGCGGATCGAGGAAGACGAGGCGCAAGAGCAGAAAGCCGATCGGGACCAGCACGATCTGCAGCCAGCCGATCCGCAGCACGGTGCGCGCTTCCTTCTCCAGCACGGCCGAGACGGACTCCGGGAGAAGCGGGAGCCGCCATCCGCGAGCGCTCCGCCGGCGCGCCGGGGCGCTCCCCGATTCGACCGGCCTGCGCGCCTCGCGCAGCGACAGGCGGTGCGCCAGGACCGCGCAGATCGCGCCCAGGAGGAGGAGCAGCAACGCGGGCGCGACGGCTCGCCGCGGTCGGCCGCCGGCCAGCTCGCGCACCATCTCGGCCGCCCATCCCGGCGGTGTGAAGGCAATGAGGGTCCAGTGCTCGGCGGCGAACGCGGAGGGAATCCCGTGGCGGTCGGGACGCGCGGCGAGCTGCAGGCCCGCGGCGGCGAGGAGCGCCAGGACGACCGAGAAGGCGCGCCGCAGCATTACGCGAGACTCTACGGCGCCGCCGATCGCGGCCGCGAGGTGGAGCACGCCCGCCACGGCCCAGACGCTCAGGGCTTCCGCGCAGAGCAGCGCGGCGGCCCCGGGCATTCCCGGCAGAGGCCCCGCGGCGAACGCGATGCCCACCAGGATGGGCCAGAAGAACAGCCAGGCTGGGTCGATCAGCTGCGCGCCGAAGTTGAGCGCGGAGACGAGCCGCGCCGGGACGGCTAAGGCGAGGAAGCGTCGAGGATCGAGGAAAGCCGTCTGCCCGCGCGGGACGAAGGCGAACCAGAGCCGGGCGAACAACGCCGAGGCGAGCCAGGTCGCGAACACGGCCAGCGAGCCCCCCTGCTCCGCGAGGAGATCGGGCCGGCGGCGTAGCTGCTCCCCGAAGCGGACGAGCAGCAGCGCGGTGGCCACGCTGAGCACGGCGCCCATCCCGATCCCGAGCAGCGAGATGGCCAGCCGGCCCCACTGGCGCTGCTGGGAGATGCGCCGCCACCAGAGCATCGCGCGCAGCCAGAGCAGCGCGCCGGCCTGCTGCGCGATCACGGGAGGAAGCTCAGCGCGCGCGGACCGCCCCGCCCTTCGCCGACGAGCAGGACGAATGCCTCCGACAAGGACGGCGCGTCGCGCATCACCTCCGGCAGCGTTCCTTGCGCGACCAGCCGTCCTTTATGGATCACGCCGAGATGGGTGCAGAGCCGCTCCACCACTTCCAGGACGTGCGAGGTGAGGAACACCGTCAGCCGCCCGCGGCGCACAAGGCCGGAGAGGAGCGCGGTGAGCGACTGCTTGGCCACCGCGTCCACGCCCTCGAACGGCTCGTCGAGGAAGAGCAGCTCGGGGCCGTGGATGAGCGCCGCCGCGAGGCCCAGCTTCTTCTTCATGCCGAAGCTGTAGTCTGCGATGAGCTTGCGCGCGTCCTGCGACAGCTCCATCGCCTCGAGGAGCTCGTCCGCGCGCCGACCCGCCTCGCCGCGCGACAGGCCGAAGAGGCGGGCGACGAACATCAGATGTTCGCGTCCGGTGAGCCGGTCGAACAGCAGCATCCCGTCCGGGACGACGCCGATGCGGCGCTTCACCTCCGCCGCGTCGCCGGTCACCTCGCGCCCCAGCACGCGGATCGCGCCCGCCGTCGGCGAGAGCAGGCCGGTCAGCATGGAGATGGTGGTGCTCTTGCCGGCGCCGTTCTCGCCGAGGAAACCGTAGAAGCTCCCTCGCGGCACCGACAGGTCGATGGAGTCCACGGCCAGCTGCGCGCCGAAGCGGCGGGTGAGCGCATGCGTCTCGATGGCCAGGTCGGGCGAAGCGACCTGCGCCTCGCTCATTCGGCCTTGGCGAGCGCGGCCGTCGCTCCGGCGGCTCCGGCAGGCGACGGCTTGCGTCCGAGCGCGACCGGCGAGGGCTGCGCGACGCTGCCGGTGCGCGGGATCGCCGCCCGCCGCGCGAAGGCCAGCGACTCGGCGACGAGCGCCGCATCGGCCCGCTCGCTGACCTGGGGAAGGTCCTTCTCGGAAAGGTGCGTGTGCACCTTCATCGAGCAGAACTTCGGCCCGCACATGGCGCAGAACTCGGCGGTCTTGAAGGCGTCGTGCGGGAGCGTCTCGTCGTGCTTGGCCTGCGCAGCCTCGGGGTCGAGCGAGAGTCGGAACTGCTCGCGCCAGTCGAAGGCGTAGCGCGCGCGGGAAAGCGCGTCGTCGCGGTCGCGCGCACCGGGTCGCCGGCGCGCCACGTCGGCGGCGTGCGCGGCGATCTTGTAGGCGATGATCCCCTGGTGCACGTCCTCGGCGTTGGGCAGCGAGAGATGCTCGGCGGGGGTGACGTAGCAGAGCATGGAGGCGCCGTGCCAGCCGGCCAGGGCGGCGCCGATCGCGCTCGTGATGTGGTCGTAGCCGGGTGCGATATCGGTGGTCAAAGGCCCCAGCGTGTAGAAGGGCGCCTCGTGGCACTCCTTCAGCTGGACGTCCATGTTCTCCTTGATGAGCTG
>JBJMQJ010000220.1:0-5833 GCA_045802765.1 Myxococcales bacterium | reverse complement strand
CGGAGCGGTGCGCATCTGACGGGGACCGGCCGCTCCCTGCGCGATGCCGTCGCCGAGACTGCCCATGTCGTGCAAGAGGAAATCGGAATACGGGTGGAACACCTTCCGGTCAAGCGCCGCCACCGCGTTGCGCCCGGTCACCAACGTCGGCACGTGGCAGAGCGCGCAGCCGACCGCGGCGAACACTCTTTCTCCGCGGTCGGTCGAAGGGGAGCGGGGACCTCGCGGCGGCGGCGCGAGGAAGCTCATGAAGTTTGCAAAGGCGAGCACGTCGGCGCCGTCGCCGTCGTTCAGATCGGGCCGTGGATTGTACTGTTCGAGCATCGAGCAGTCGCCCTGCGGGCAATTCTCTTTCGCAAACAGTGGACTGGTGATGCCCATCTCGTTCAGGTACGCATCGGCGGAGAACTGCAGCAGGGTGGGATTCCCGTTCTTCCAGCCGAACTTTCCCACGGCCGTTTTCCCGGTGGTGAGATCCTGGACCATGGCGACGGTGCCCGCGATCGAGGGCGCGTAGAGTCGCTGCGCCAGGGCGATGGCGCGGATCTCTCCGTCGGGCACGGCGTCGACGAGGCCCAGACCGAAGAGCGATGTCGTGCGCCGGTGGGCAATCACGTTCGCCTCCGCCGGGATCGCTTCCGCGAGGAAGTCGAAGGAACTGTTCGGATCGGGCGGCGCATGGCCGATCTGGACCCCGATCGCATGGTCTTGCAGGAGCGAGCCACCCTTGGAGGCCAGGGGATCGAACGTGCCGTCGGGGTTTACCTTGCCGAACCGCGTTTCCAGCCGTCCGTTGCTCCCGCCCACTGCCGATCCGGGCCCCAGATGGCAGGCGACACAGGACGCCTCGTTGAACACCGGGCCCAGCCCGTCGGCCACGCCCTCCTCGTCCATGAAGCTCGACTTGCCCTGCTCGAAGAGCTCCAACTCGTCCGCGGCCAGGCCGGGCAGCGGATCGCCGAACGAGGAGGTCGTGGTGCTCAGCTCGGTCGCGCCCGCGGGATCGAACGCCTCGGCTGCCTCCTGCGGAGACGGCTGCGCGGCGCAGCCTGCGAGCAGAAAGACTCCTGCGGCAACGGCCATCGGTCGTCGGGCCATGGATTTCTCCTTGGATGCGCGATTCGCAAATCACGTTTGCACGACCTGCGAAGATCGTCGAGACGACACTTTGCCGACGGGGCCGGTTAATGCTGTGATGCGCGTCACCCGTTCTCGCGGCGCACGTCGGCCATCACCGCCACCAAAGCACAGGCAATGAGGAATCGGGCATCGACATTTTGTGAGTCCGGCAGGAGTTGTAACGAGAATACTTTGCGAAAGATCCGGAACCGCTGGAGGAGCAGCGCAATCGGCTTGCCGCCGATCTCGATGTGGTGCCGGCCGGGCCAGAAGCGCAGGAAGCGGCGTACCAGCGAGAGGGTATCCTCCTGCATCGTCCCGCAGACGCGATCGTCGGGATCGAGGACGTCCCACGTGTCGCGCCACATCCAGGAAAGGCCGCGCGTCCGGACGGACCCCAGGCGGACGCCGGTCAGCGCGTCGAGCACGTCGTGGGACATGTTCAGGCTGAGCAGGGATCGGTTGCGGATCTCGAGGACCGGGATCGTCTCGTCCTCGTCGGCGAAGAGGATCAGGCGATCGCGGATGCGGAAAAACGGCCGGCGGACGAAGAAGGCGAGGCGACCGTCGGCCGTGTACACCCGGAAGACGCGGCCGAGGAGCGACCACAGCGGCCGCACGATGACGTAGGAACCTTGCTGGTAGAGGTCCGGGGGGAGCGCCTCGCGCGCCTGCGCGATCAGGTCGGCCGGCATCGGCTCAACCATGAGATGCGTCGCGCGCCTGCTTCAAGCATCCGCCGCCGGGAGGATGATGAGGAAGCGCGTCCCCACGCCCACCTTGCTCGCCACCTCGATGGCGCCCCCCATGGCCACGATCAGGCTGTGGCAGATGGACAGCCCCAGACCGGTGCCCACCCCGACGGGCTTGGTGGTGAAGAACGGATCGAAGATGCGCGGGAGCACGTCCTCGGGGATCCCCATGCCCGTGTCGGAGATTTCCACGGCGATCCGGCCGTGGCCGTCGACGCAGGTGGCGAGGCGGACCTCGTTGCGCTCGGGCGCGTTGCCGGTGATCGCCTGCGCCGCGTTCACGAGGAGGTTGAGGAAGACCTGCACGAGGCGCCCCTCGTTGCAGCGCACCAGCGGCACGCGCGCGTAGTCCTTCACCACCTGCGCGCGATGGCGCAATTCGTGGATCGCCATGTTCACGCTCGCGTCGAGCGCGGCCTCGACGTCCACCACGCCGATGCGCTCGTCGTCCATCCGCGAGAGCGTCTTCATGTCCTTGACGATGCGCCGCACCCGCTCCGCGCCCTCCTTCGCCTCGGCGACCGAGGCCCGCAGCTCGGCCACGTCCAAGCCTGGCAGGGACTCGGGCAGGCGCGCCAGCGCGTCGCGCACGAAGGAGAGGTTCGCCAGCGTGTACGCGAGCGGATTGTTGATCTCGTGCGCCACGCCAGCCGACAGGGTGCCTACCGTGGCCAGGCGATCCGCCATGCGCAGCTGCGCCTGCGACTTGCGCAGCGCCTCCACCTCGCGCTTGCGCTCGGTGATGTCGAGGAAGGTGACCACGCGGCCGACCAGCTTGCCCTGACGGAGCATGGCGGCCGCCGAGTGCTGCACCGTAACCAGAGCGCCGTCGTCGCGCTTGAGCTGCAGCTCCTGCTCGAGCCGCGCGTAGGTGTGCACCGCCGCTTCGATCCAGACCGAGGGCAGCGCCTGATCGGCGTCGGGCAGCCGAGCCATCGCGTAGAAGCTCCGCCCGAGCAGTTGCTCGGGCGTTGCGAGCCCGAGGATCTTCAGCGCAGCGGGGTTGGAGAAGGTGACCAGCCCGTCCAGGTCCAGACCGCAGATCGCCTCCACGGTCGACTCGAGCAGGAGCCTGACGCGGTCCTCGCTCTCGCGCACCTGCTGCCGCGCTTGCCGCGCCCCCTGGGCGGCCTCGAGCAACGTGCTCACCTGGCGCTGGCGGCGCGCCTGGAGCCAAGGGAGCGCTCTCCGCACGACGAGCACGAGCGCCGCGCACAGGCCGGAACTGGCCAACAGCGCAGGCAGGGGCACGCCCATTCCATCGGCCGGCAGGGGCCCCCCTTGAGACGCCGAGGCGAGGACCGCCGCGGCGAGTTCGGCGTGCGTCACACCTTCCTTGGATACCCCAGTTTCCCGAGGACGCCGCGAATCTCGTCAAGGATGGCAGGGTCGTCGATTGTGGGAGGCACGCGCACCTCCTGGCCGTCGGCGATCCGCCGCATGGTGCCTCGGAGGATCTTTCCCGAGCGGGTCTTGGGGAGGCGCTTGACGACCGCGGCGGTCTTGAAGAACGCCACCGGCCCGATCCGGTCGCGCACCCGATCGACGAGCTCGCGGACCACCTGGTCCTCCGGCTTCTCCACTCCCGCCTTGTAGACGACGAATCCGACTGGCACCTCGCCCTTGAGCGAGTCCTGCACGCCGATGACCGCGCACTCGGCGACGTCCGGATGCGAGGCGAGCACCTCTTCCATGGCGCCGGTGGACAAGCGGTGCCCCGCGACGTTGATCACGTCGTCGATGCGCCCCATCACGAAGCAGTAGCCTTCCTCGTCCTTGTAGCCGCCGTCGCCCGTCAGGTAGTAGCCCGGGAAGCGCGACAGGTACGCGCGCTTGAAGCCCTCGTCGTCCTTCCACAGGGTCAGAAGCGTCCCGGGCGGAAGCGGCAGTCGGACGGCGATGCTGCCGGTGCGGCCCGCCGGCACCTCCTGCGCCTCCTCGTCGAGGATGCGCACGTCGTAGCCGGGCATCGGCTTGGTGGCCGAGCCGGGCTTCACCGGGAAGGCGGTGAGCCCCACCGGGTTGCCGCAGATCGCCCAGCCCGTCTCCGTCTGCCACCAGTGATCGACGACCGGGATCCCCAGCTTCTCCTCCGCCCAGCGCAGCGTATCCGGGTCGCAGCGCTCGCCGGCCAGGAAGAGCGTACGCAGCCGAGAGAGATCGTACTTCGCGATGTGCTCGCCGCGGGGATCGTCGCGCTTGATCGCGCGGAAGGCGGTGGGCGCGGTGAACAACGCGTTCACGCCATGCTGCGAGCACACCCGCCAGAACGCGCCGGGATCCGGAGTGCCCACCGGCTTGCCCTCGTAGACGATGGTGGTGCAGCCTTTGAGCAGCGGCGCATAGACGATGTACGAGTGGCCCACCACCCAGCCGATGTCGGACGCCGCCCAGAACACCTCGCCCGGCTTGACGCCGTACATGGCGTTCATCGAGTACTTCAGCGCCACGGCATGGCCGCCGTGATCCCGCACGGTGCCCTTCGGGTTCCCGGTGGTGCCGCTGGTGTAGAGGACGTAGAGCGGATCGGTCGCGGCGACGGGCACGCATCCGGCCGGCTCCGCGCCTTTCAGCGCCTGGGAGTACGAAAGATCGCGCGGCCCGAGCTGCGCCTCCTGCTGCGGCCGCTGCAGGATGATGCAGCGCGCGGGCTTGTGCTTCGAGAGCTCGAGCGCCTTGTCGAGGAGCGGCTTGTACGCGATCGTCCGCGGCCCGGGCTCGATGCCGCACGACGCGCTCACCACCACCTTCGGCTGCGCGTGGTCGACGCGGGCGGCCAGCTCGTGCGAGGCGAAGCCGCCGAACACCACCGAGTGGATGGCGCCCAGGCGCGCGCAGGCGAGCATGGCGACCAGTGCCTCCGGCACCATCGGCATGTAGACGATGACGCGATCCCCGCGCTCGACGCCCTGGGCGCGCAGCGCTCCGGCGAAACGGGCCACCTGGTCGCGCAGCTCGCGATAGGTGATCTTGCGGACTTCGCCGGCGAGCGGGCTGTCCCAGATGACGGCGGCCTGCTCCCCGCGGCCCTGCTCGACGTGCAGATCGACGGCGTTGTAGCAGGTGTTCAGCTCGCCGCCGCGGAACCAGCGGTAGAAGGGCGCGTTGGAGCCGTCGAGCACCTTGTCCCAGCGCCTGCTCCACTGGACGTCCTCCGCGACCTCCGCCCAGAAGCCCTCCGGGTCGTCGAGGGATCGGCGGTACTCCTGCTCGTAACCGGCCATCGGAAACCTCCGGCCGGGTATGGAATCATCGGACGCAGGCGAGTGCAAACGGGCTCAGGGGAGGAACTCATGGCAGAGGTAGCGTATCGATCCGAGGTGCGCGTCGAGCGGGTGAAGGGCCCGCTGCGCCGCGCGTACCTGCCGGCGGAGAAGGAGCCGGTGCTGTTCAGCACGCACGGGCCGGTGGCCGCGCACTACAAGGCGCAGCCGGGGACGTACGAGCCGCACGCGACCACGCTGGACTACGTGGTCGCCGCGACGGCCGGTTGACTGGCCGGGACGCTCGGTGGGGCGCTGGCAGCGCGCCACGTGGATCCGGACGGAAACCTGGTCGCGCACGCGACGGGCGAGGTGGAGCTGGAAGGCGGCGTGCTGGTGATGAAGCGCATCCACGTGCGGATGGAGCTACGCGCTCCGGCGGCGCAGCGCGAAGCAGCCCAACGCGCGCACGCCGTGTACGCCGACTCGTGCCCGGTGTATCGGTCGCTCAGGGCGGCGATCGCGATCACCAGCGAGCTCGATTTGCGCGAAGTCTGAGAGAGTTGCCGCAGGCGCGACGCCCCCGGCCGGCCATGGACCGGCGCGGGGGCGCGTTTCGTAGACGGGCACGACTTCGGGCTAGAACCCTGCCTGTCCCTGCAGCCAGATGGCGGTCGTCGAGGGACCGGCGAGACCCCGAGCGTCGGCCACCGGCGCGATCGCCGCGGGATTGCCCGGCGCGCCCGGCGTGATGTTGTT
>JBJMQJ010000219.1:0-10294 GCA_045802765.1 Myxococcales bacterium | reverse complement strand
GGACGCGGAAGAGCACAACCGCATCGTGCACGGCATCCTCCTCGAACGAGGCGTCACGCGCCTGGTGAAGAGCAAGTCGATGCTCACCGAGGAGTGCCACCTCAACCCGTACCTCATCGACCGTGGAATCGAAGTGGTGGACACCGACCTGGGCGAACGGATCGTGCAGCTCGCGCAGGAGCCGCCCAGCCACATCGTGATGCCCGCGATCCACAAGAAGAAGGAGGAGATCGGCGAGCTGTTCCACGAAAAGCTGGGCACGCCGGCCGGTCTGTCCGATCCGGCCAGGCTGACCGAGGCGGCGCGCGGGCACCTGCGCGAGAAGTTCCTCGCGGCGCAAGCCGGGCTCACCGGCGTGAACTTCGCCATCGCGGAGACCGGCGGGTTCGTCGTCTGCACGAACGAAGGGAACGCCGACCTCGGCGCCTCGCTCCCGCGCTTCCACGTCGCCTGCATGGGGGTGGAGAAGATCGTTCCACGCGTGAAAGACCTGGGCGTCTTCCTGCGCCTCTTGGCCCGCAGCGCGACGGGGCAGTCGGTCACGGCGTACACCTCGCACTTCCATGGACCCAAGCCCGGCGGCGAGCTGCATATCGTCATCGTCGACCACGGCCGCAGCAAGCTGCTCGCGCGCGAGGAGTTCCGCCGCTCGCTGCAGTGCATCCGCTGCGGCGCCTGCATGAACACGTGCCCGGTGTACCGGCGCAGCGGCGGCCACAGCTACGGCGTGACGGTCCCGGGCCCGATCGGCTCGGTGCTGGCGCCGAGCGTCGATGCGCGCAAGCACGCGGGCCTGCCGTTTGCCTCCAGCCTGTGCGGGTCGTGCACGGACGTGTGCCCGGTGAAGATCGATCTGCATCACCAACTGCTCGCCTGGCGCTCCGAGCTCGCCCGGGAAGGGCTCACTCCCCGCTGGAAGAGGCTGGCGGCGAAGATCGGCGCGCTGGTGCTCGGCGCGACCTGGCTGTACCGCCTGTCGGGATGGCTCGCCCGCCGCGTGGTGCCCCACCTTCCGCGCGCGCTCGTGTACTCGCGGCTGAACGCCTGGGGCCGCGGGCGCGAGCTGCCCGAGATGCCCCGCGACAGCTTCCGTGCCCAGTGGAGGCGGCGTGGGAAGCCGTGAGGAGATTCTCGCGCGCCTGCGCTCCGCATCGCCGCCGGCGCGCGAGCTGCCCGACGTGCGCCGGTTCGGCGAGCGCGCCGCGGATCTGCGCGCGCGGTTCGCGCGGTCCCTGCAGGATGCCGGCGGCGTTTGCGTGCCGCTGCCCTCCGCGGACGCGCTGCCCGCCGCGCTCGAGGAGCTCGCGCCATACCGCGAGGGGAGCCGCATCGCCTCCCTGGTGCCAGGCATCCCTCGCGCCAACGTGCGGGTCGACGACGTTGCCGATCCCCACGACCTGCGCGACGTGGACCTCGCCATCGTCCCTGGCGACCCCGGGGTGGCGGAGAACGGCGCCGTCTGGTTCACCGACCGCGGGCTGCGCCACCGCGTGCTGCCCTGGATCGCGCAGCACCTCGCCCTGGTCGTCTCCGGCGAGCGGCTGGTGAACGACATGCACGAGGCGTACGAGCAGATCGCGGTCGGCGACGGCTTCGGCTGCTTCATCTCCGGACCGTCGAAGACCGCCGACATCGAGCAGGCGCTGGTGATCGGCGCGCACGGCCCGCGCTCGGCCACCGTCTTCCTGATCGGCTGATGCCGCTGCGTCCGGGCCATTCATGAGGAAGGGCGGCCCGAAGGCCGCCCTCCCGGCGCGGCAGAGTGCGGTCAGTTTCCCTCAGTCCTCGTCGTGATCGTCCTTGCCCAGCGGGATCCCCAGCGCGATCTTCTTCGCCGGCCCGCGCAGCTCGAGGATGTCGAGCCCGGAGCCGTTGCGATCGGTCGCGTAGATGAACCCGCGATCGTCGATCTCGACGTTGTTCGTCATGTAGCCGTCGGGTTGCACGGTATTGGCGTTGGCCTGGGGGACGTAGAAGGCCACCTCGACGGGCGCTTGCGGCTCCCGGATGTCAAAGGCGCGGATGCCGCCCGTGAAGAAGGCGATCGTGGTTACCCGGCCGTAGAATGGATTCCGGAAATTCTCCTCGCTCGAGTGCACGCCGAATCGCGCTCCGCGGGTGCAGTAGTTGCCGCGCGGGAACTGCTCGCCGCGGCGCGGGTCGACGGACATCGTGCTCAAGACCATCGGGCCATGCCACGCGTTCTGCTCCACGCGCGTTCCCGGCGGCGCGTTCTTCGAGTTCTCTACGGTCACGTCGACGACGAACGCCCAGTGGGGCGATTCCTTGCACAGGTCGGCGGTGGCCTCGGACGAGAGGATCACGATGTCACGCGTCTTGAACTCGGTGAAGTTCGTGTAGCTCGCCGGCGTCAGCCCGAAGATCGGGAAGCTGGTGTGACCACCCTGGTCGGGCGACATGGTCATGAGGCCCGCCTGCGGGGCCTCCAGATCCGCCACGGTCGGCCTGTCGGGATCGCCGTTCCACGTCCCGCCCAAGGACCCCGGCAGCAGCTTCTTGCGATCGATGATCTGGAGCACGCCGTCGTCGCCGACTCCCCACGCGGCATAGATGCGGTTGCCGACGACGGCGTCGGGCGTATCCTTGGTGGTGGCGCGCGCCAGCAACTTGCCGGCCTGGGGATGTTCGAAGGTCGAGATCGCCCCATGCAGGGACGCCGGCGCTGCTTTGGTCGTGTCGCCGTCAGGCTGCGCACCGACAAGCCCATAGGTGCGGACGTACTTCGGATAGTTCGCGACGACCGGAGCGACCGTCGCTATCGGCGCCGTCACGTTGGTCGCCGGCGGCTTGCTCCAGTCGAAGATGACCATGGACTGGCCCGTGCGCCATCTCTGTCCCGTGGACGCGGCAACGTCCCTGCTGCCCGGCATGTACGCGATCCCGGTTTTGCACTCCCACCACTCCTTGTGCGTGTTGCGGATCCCCTGCAGCGACGCGACCGGCACCGGGCTGCTGACGTTGGTCACGTCCCACAGCTCATACCCTGATCGCTGGGCGGCGGTCCCCTGGACGTTGCGCATGAGGTAGACGTGATCCTTCATGCCGCCGGGCAAATCGGAGCCGAGGCACATGCGCGCCATCTGTGCCTGGCCTCCCGCGACCGGCACGGGAATGTGCGCCTTCTCCACCGGATGGGTCGGGTCGGTGACGTCGATGATCATCGTCCCGTTCGGCTCCACGGGGTTGCCTGGCTTGAGAGTATTGGCCTTGCTGCCGTTGTGCGTGCCGGCGAACGCGATCGTCCTCCCATCCGGATAGACGATGACGTTCGGCTGGTAGGACGCCCGCCCCTGGAGGTCGACGTGCCCGACCCGCCGCATGTTCCTCTGTTCGCCGCTCTGGCTGATGCCGCGATCGTCGTCGCGCGCCAGGACTTGTCCCGCCGACATCGCCGCGATGGCTGCAACCATTCCCATGAGCAGGCGCTTGCGCGAAGCGGTCCGCCGGGTTCGTGAGATCGACATTGCTTCCCCCTTCGAGTGATGTGTCCGGGGCGGTAGGTACCGTCCCAACCGATTCAGTTGACGCCGAGGAGACCTTGCCGTGTGTCGGGCCCTGGAGATTCCGCAGCGGATGCGCCCTGCGCGCCTTCGCAGTCAAGGCGACTTGCGTCTAGGACTGTCGTCGGATTCGTGCCGTTTCGTCCCGATGTCTTTGCCTGATCGCCTGTGACCAGCTAGGCTTGCCACGTGCTGCACCGGGTCATCGCTGCAGTCGCCTTGATCGCGCTCGCCTCCACACCGGTGGTCGCACGGACACGGTTGTTTTGCCGCTATACCGGCGTCGAGATTACCGACTGCCAGCAACGCGATGTCGCAGGCTGCTCGGAAATCCAATTCGAGGGGTGCTGCGACCGGCAGACCACGCAGCCTCCCGGCGCCATCCGGATCGATCCTCACCAAGACGGCTCCCCACCCGTGCACATTGCGATTTCGGCAGCGCCGGTGTTCGCTGCTCGGGGCCATCGGCTACCGATCGATTTCCTTTACACGGCACTCCCGGTTTTCCTCGTCACCCGAGCCTTGCTGATCTGAGCGTGGGCTGGATAGCCTGCCGCCACGCGACGCGCTCGTGCGCCTTTCGTGGCTCGCCGTCCACCCATGCCGTCGCTCGGCGACGGGAGGCACTCCATGATGGCAGTCTGTGTGGCGCTGGCCATCGCCGCGCCGCCCCCGCTGCGCCTCGCGGATCTGCTGCGCGAGGCCCGCGAGAAGAACCCGGAGCTGATCGCCGCGCAGGCGGAGGTGCGCGCTGCGAAGGACGGCGTTTCGCCCGCCGGCGCGTTGGACGACCCGATGCTCATGGTCCAGCTCTGGAACGCGCCGGTGGACTTCTCCTCCATCCCGGTGATGGTCCAACTCACGCAGCCCATCCCGCTCGGCGGCAAGCGGGGCGCGCGGAGCGACGTGGCGCGCGCCGGCGCTGCGATGGCCGAGGCGGCCCTCGCCTCCAAACAACGCGACGTCGAGACGCGGGTGGCCTCTGCGTACTTCGATCTGTTCCTCGCGGAACGAACCGAGGCGGTCGACGACGAGATCGAGACCGTCCTCAAGGTGCTGCTGCGCTCATCCGAAGTGCGCGTTTCCAGCGGCAAGGGAGAACAGATCGAGCTGCTGCGGGCGCAAGCCGCGCTCGTCCAGCTCCGCTCGCAGCGCGAAACGGCGATCGATCACCGCAGGTCGGCGTGGGCTCGGTTGTCCGCCCTGCTCGATCGCGACCTCTCTGCACCGAGCGGCACGACGACGCCGCCGAGCGTGCTGGGCTCGCTGCCCGAATTGATCGCACTTCAGCGGCTCGCGCTGCGGGAACGGCCGGAACTTGCCGCCGCGCGCGCCCAGATTGCCAGGGCAGAAGCCCAGGCGCGCCTGGCGAAGGCGGAGAGGATCCCCGATCTGAGCGTATTCGTGGCCGAGATGCACGCCTTCCGCAACCCGATCGGCGTCTCGGACTTCCTCTTCGCCGGATTCCAGATCAACCTGCCAATCTTCAGCGGCAGCAAGACCGGCCCGCGGATCTCGTCCTCCCAGGCGCAGGTCATTTCGGCGCGCGAGTCGGAGCACGCGCTGCGCAACCGCGTCGCCGCGGAGGTCGCCGAGGCGCACGCCCACCTGCTCGCGGAACAGCATCAGATCGCGTTGCACCACGAGCTCCTGCCCATCGCACGGCAGGCCGTCGAAAGCGCGGAAAGGAGCTACGCAGCGGGCCGCGCGGACTTCGTCATGGTGCTCGACAGCGCGCGCGAGCTGCGCCTGCACGAGCTGGAGCTCGCGATGCACTTCGCGACGTACGAGCAGCGGCTCGCCGACCTGCAGCGGGCAACCGGCGCCGAGCTCGGACTCGACGAGTCGGCGGAGATGGGCCATGACGAGCGCCATTAAGGCGGCGGCCATGCTGCTCTTGCTCGCGGGCTGCGCCAGGAAGGATGCCGCCACCGCCTTGCATGCAGGCGATCTGCTGGTCCAGCTGAAGCTCGACCCGGATCCGCCGCGCGCCGGCGCCAACGTGCTGCACCTGGAGCTGATGGACGCGCAGGGAAAGCCCGTCGACGGCGCGCAACTCGGGTTCATCTACGACATGCCCGCCATGGGCGCGATGCCGGAAATGAAAGGCGGCGGTGACGTCAAAGCGATGGGCGGAGGGAAATACGACGTCGCCTACTCGCTGTCCATGCTGGGCGCCTGGACGCTCATCTTGGGAATCGACGCCCCGGGGCATCCGCACGCCGAGCTGCGGCTGATCGTCTCGCCACCCCGCAAAGGGTACACGGTCGAGTCGCGCGGTGCGATGGCCACGCGCGAGCGCGCGCCGCAGACCCTGGAGCTGCCCGCGGAGCGGCAGCAGCTCATCGGCGTCGTCTACGCGAAGGTCGAGCGCCGGCCCCTCAGCCTCACGCTCCGCGCCAGCGGACGCGTCGACGTCGACGAGACGCAGGTCAGCGACGTCGTGCTGAAGTACGACGCGTACGTCGATCGACTGTTCGTCAACCAGACGGGCCAGCGCGTGCGGAAGGGCGAGCCGCTGCTCACGCTCTACAGCCCCGAGTTGCTGTCCGCCGAGCAGGACTACCTGGTCGCGCTGCGCAGCAAGGGCGTTCCGGGAAGCGAGCAGCTCGCCCGGGCAGCCGAGGAGCGGCTGAAAGTCTGGAACCTGGGCGACGCGGAGCTGGCGGCATTGCGCAGCCGGGGCAACGCCGAGCCGCGCGCGACCATCCACAGCCCGGCGGACGGGACCGTCCTGGAGAAGAACGTCGTCGCCGGAACGAAAGCGATGGCCGGCACCGTGCTGTACCGGATCGGCAACCTCGGACGCATCTGGGTCATCGCGTACCTCTTCGAGTCGGATGCGCCTTATCTCGAGCCGGGATTGCCGGCCACGCTCACCCTGCCGTTCGCCGGCGGCGCTGCCCTGAAAGGGACCGTGCAGTTCATCTACCCTACGGTCGACGAAAAGACGCGCTCGGTGCGGGCGCGGCTGGTTTTCCCCAATGCGCGCCTGTCGCTCAAGCCGGGAATGTTCGCGGACGTGAAGGTCCACGTGCCCCTCGGCTCGCGCCTCTCCGTGCCCGACGACGCGTTGCTGGCCTCCGGCGAGCATCGGTACGCCTTCGTCAAGCGCGGCGAGGGAGAGCTGCAAGCGCGCGAGGTGAAGGTCGGCGCTCTCGGCGAGTACGACGAGGTGCTCGAGGGCCTGGTCGAGGGCGAAGAGGTCGCCACCCAAGCGACGTTCCTCCTCTCCAGCGAGGCGCAGCTCCGCAGCGCCCTGCCGCGCTGGAGCAATCCGTGATCGCGAGCATCATCGCCTGGTGCGCGAAGAACAGGCTGGCGACGCTCCTGCTCGTCGGACTCGCGACCGCATGGGGCGTTTTGTCCCTGCGCAACACGGCCCTCGACGCCGTCCCGGATCTCTCGGACGTCCAGGTGATCGTCTTCTCGGAATGGATGGGCCGCGCACCCGACCTGGTCGAGGACAACATCACCTATCCCGTGGTCAGCTCGATGCTCGGATCTCCGCGCGTCACCGCCGTGCGCGGTCAGTCGATGTTCGGCATGTCGTTCGTGAACGTGATCTTCGAGGACGGCACCGACATGTACTGGGCGCGCAGCCGCGTGCTGGAGAAACTGTCCACCATCTCGAACAAGCTGCCGCAGGGCGTGACGCCCATCCTCGGTCCGGACGCGACCGGCGTCGGTTGGGTCTTCGAGTACGCCCTGATCGACAAGACTGGCCATACGACGCTGCAGCAGCTTCAGTCCCTGCAGGACTGGAACATCCGATACGCGCTCCAAGCCGTGCCGGGCGTCGCGGAAGTGGCGAGCGTCGGCGGATTCGTCAAGGAGTACCAGGTCGATCTCGATCCCGATCGCCTCGCCGCCCTGGGCATCCCGCTCTCGAAGGTGGTCGAGGCGGTGAAGATGTCGAACGCCGACGTGGGCGGCCGCGTCCTCGAGGTGAGCGGCACCGAGCATTACGTCAGGGGGCGCGGTTACCTGAAGGACCCGCACGATCTGGAAAAGGCGGTCCTCGGCGCGCACATGGGCACGCCGGTGATGCTGCGAGACGTGGGGATGGTCAGGATCGGCCCTGCGCAACGCCGTGGTCTCGCCGATCTCGACGGAGAGGGCGAGGTCGTCGGCGGTGTCGTCGTCGCGCGCTCCGGCACCAACGCTCTCCAAGTCATCGACGCGGTGAAGGCGCGCATCGAGGAGCTGGAGCAGACGCTCCCCCAGGGCGTCCGGATCGTCCCGACGTACGACCGCTCGACGCTCATCCGCGCCAGCATCGATACGCTGAAGCACACGTTGATGGAGGAGCTGATCGTCGTCATCCTCGTGATCCTGCTCTTCCTGCTGCACTTCCGTTCCACGCTCGTTCCGGCCCTCCTCCTGCCCATCGCGGTGCTGCTCGCCTTCATCCCCATGAAGCAAATGGGCCTCACGGCGAACATCATGTCGCTCGGCGGCATCGCCATCGCCATCGGCGCCATGGTCGACGCGGCGATCATCGTGGTCGAGAACGTGCACAAGAAGCTCGAGGCTTGGGAAGCGTCGGGAAAGAAGGAGAATCGGGCCGAGATCGTCGTCGCGGCCCTGCAGGAAGTCGGCCGCCCGATCTTCTTCTCGCTTCTCGTCATCACGGTGGGCTTCCTGCCCGTGTTCACGCTGGAAGGCACCGAGGGACGCCTCTTCTCGCCTCTCGCCTGGACGAAGACGTTCTCGATGGGGTTCGCGGCGATCTTGTCGGTGACGCTGGTTCCCGCCATCGCGACGACCTTCATCCGCGGACACATCCGTCCGGAGGAGCGCAACCCGATCTCGCGGGTGCTCTCCCGCATCTACGATCCGGTTTGTAGATTCGCGCTGCGGTTCCGCTGGCCCGTCATCATCGGCGCCGTGGTGCTCGTCGTCGCGACGCTGCCCATCGTCCGCGCCCTGGGGAGCGAGTTCATGCCGCCGCTCAACGAGGGGACCCTGCTCTACATGCCGACCAGCGTCCCCGGAATGAGCGACGCCAGCGCGAGCGACGTGCTGCAGCGGCAGGACCGGGTGCTGCGGCAATTCCCGGAGGTCGAGCGGGTCTTCGGGAAGGCCGGCCGATTCGACTCGCCCACGGACCCGGCGCCGCTCTCCATGTTCGAGACGCTTGTGACCTTGAAGGATCCGAAGCTGTGGCCCAAAGGGGAGGACTGGGACGACCTGGTCCGCAAGCTCGACGGCGCGATGCAGTTCGCGGGCATGCCCAACGTCTGGTGGATGCCAATCCAGACACGCACGGAGATGCTCGCGACGGGCGTCCGCAGCCCCCTGGGCGTGCTGGTCCTGGGGCCCGACACCAAGGAAATCGATCGCATCGGCGCGCAGGTCGAGGCGGCGTTGCGCGACGTGCCCGGGACGCGCAGCGCGTTTTCCGAGCGCATCGGCGGCGGGTACTTCCTCGACTTCGACGTGGATCGCGATCGAGCCGCACGGTTCGGGCTGAACGTGGGCGACGTCGAGGACGTCGTCGAAACGGCTGTCGGCGGGCTGACCGTCTCCACCACGGTGGAGGGGCGCGAGAGGTACCCCGTCACGGTCCGCTACGCGAGGGATTTCCGCTCCGATCTGAACGCCCTCGGGCGCGTCCGTGTCGCGACGATGGACGGAGCGCAGATCTCGCTCGGGCAGGTCGCCAACCTCCGGCTGCGCTCCGGCCCCTCGATGCTGCGCGACGAGAACGGGCAGCTGGCCGGGTACGTCTTCGCCGACACGGCGCGGCCGATCGACGACTACGTGCGCGAGGCGAAGAAGGCAGTCGCCGACAAGGTGCAGATCCCTGCCGGGTACCGCCTCGACTGGGCGGGCCAGTACCGCTACCTCGAACGCGCGAAGGCTCGACTCGGAATCGTGGTCCCGGTCACGCTGGCGATCATCTTCATGCTCTTGTTCTTCAACTCGGGCAGCGCCGTCGAGGCGCTGCTGGTGATGCTCGCCGTGCCCTTCTCCCTCGTCGGCGCCTTCTGGCTCCTCTGGCTGCTCGGCTACAACATGTCCGTCGCCGTCTGGGTGGGGCTCATCGCGCTCGCCGGCCTCGACGCCGAGACGGGAATCGTGATGCTCTTGTACCTGGACCTCGCCTGGAAGGAGAAACGGCCCGCCACGCGTGAGGAGGCGCGCGAAGCGGTGGTCGCGGGCGCGGTCAAGCGGATCCGTCCGAAGATCATGACCGTCGCAACCATTCTCGTCGGCCTTCTTCCCGTGCTGTGGTCGACAGGCACGGGCGCAGACGTGATGAAGCGCATCGCGGCACCCATGGTCGGCGGTGTCGTGACCTCGGCCTTGCTCGAGCTCGTCGTCTATCCGGCGCTGTACCTGGTCTGGAAGGGACGGAGGCTGCCCGCCGGAGCGAGCCTTCTCCCCACCACGGAAGGAGCTGCAACATGACTGCTGCGATCATCTCGGCATTGCTCGTACTGGCGCCCGTCGAGGCAAAGGCTGACAAGGCACGGACCGTCGAGCTGAGCGTGACGGCCAAAGGCTTCGAGCCGGACAGCATCACGGTGAAGAAAGGCGAGCCCCTTCATCTCGTCGTGACCCGCAAGACCGATCAAACTTGCGCCACGTCGATCGACATCAAGGACGCAGGCATCCGCAAGGACCTGCCGCTCAACAAGGCAGTGGCGATCGATTTCACTCCCGAGAAAGCGGGACAGATCCGCTACGCCTGCGGGATGGGAATGATGGAAGGCGTGCTTCTCGTGCAGTAACGCGTGCGGCTGGCGGCCGGCGCGACCGATCCG
>JBJMQJ010000218.1:0-4308 GCA_045802765.1 Myxococcales bacterium | reverse complement strand
CATGTGGCCGGCGGGCACCTGGGGCGGGATGGTGTGCACTTCCTTGGCGACCAGGGTTCCGTCGCCGCGCTTCACGGCTGCCGAGCCGACGTAGGTCCCCGGTTTGATGTCCGCGAGCGTAGTGGCCTTCGCCACCGCGACCTGCGCGTCCGGCGCGAGCTGCACGCGCACCTCCTTGCCGTCGCGCGACTTCACCGTGAGCACGTCGCCGTCCAGCCGGGTGATGGTGCCGCGGACGCGCTGCGTGGTCTGTGCGAAGGCGGCGAGACCGACGAGCGCCAGAGCGAACGGAGCGACTTTCTTCATGGCGTCCCCCGAAGTGAGGTGCCGTTGTATCGCCTCAGGCGCGACGTTTCCAGGGCGTCTCGGGCACCGGTGTCAGCGGCCCGCGCCCGTCGAACCAGGAGCGGAGGTTGTCGACCACCAGGCTGCCCATCAGACCGCGCGTGTGATGCGTCGCCGAACCGACATGCGGGGCGAGGACCACGTTGTCGAGCTCCAGCAGGGCCGCCGGGACGCGCGGCTCGTCCGCGAACACGTCCAGCCCGGCGGCGAGGATCGTTCCCGAGCGCAGCACCTCGACGAGCGCCCGCTCGTCCACCACCGAGCCCCGAGCGACGTTGACGAGGATTCCGCGCGGCCCCAGCGCGGCGAGGACCGCGGCGTCGATCAAGCCGCGCGTCGCCGCGCCACCCGGCAGGATGGCGACCAGCGTGTCGACGTCCTTCGCCATCGCGATCAGCTCGGGGTAGTGCCGGTAAGGGACCTCCGGCCGCGCCCGGCGCGCGTGGTAGACGACGGGGACCTCGAACGCCGCCAGCCGTCGCGCGATGCGCTCGCCGATGCGGCCCATCCCGACGAGCCCGACGGTGCGGTCGCGCAAGGTGGGGCCGAGCGGGAAATTGCCCTGCAGCCACCGCCCCGCGCGAACGAACCGGTCCGCCTGGGGCAGCCGGCGCACGGTGGCGAGGAGCAGCGCGACGGCGAAGTCAGCCACCTCGTCGTTGAGCACGTCCGGAGTGTTGGTGACCACCATGCCGCGGCGCGCGGCGGCGTCGACGTCGATCGAGTCGTAACCGACGCCGAAGTTGGCGATGATCTCCAGCGCGGGGAGCCGCGCGAACGAAGCGGCGTCGAGCCGGTCCCGCCCGCGCGTGGCGATCCCCCGCACCGCGGCGCCACGCCGTGCGACGACCGCTTCGATCTCCGCGCCGGTGGCGCGATGCACCTCGAACACGGGCTCGAGCTGCCGCTCGACGTCGGGCATGTCGCCCAGGCTCAGCAACAGCACGCGTTCCGGACTCATGGGACTTGGCGCCTCAGTTTCCCAGCAGGCGCTGCATCTCCACGTACGTGACGGCGCCTTCGCGGAGCGTCTCGAAGGCGCCCTTCTCCTTGATCTCGATCGCCATGCGCCGCGCGCGGCCGTAGGCGGCGCGGGCAAGCGCCCCGCCCACCGAGACGCGGCGCACGCCCAGGCGCGCCAGCTCGGCGACCGGTGGGGTGTCCGGCGTTCCGAGGACGTTGAGCGGTCCCTGGATCTCGCGGGCGAGGAGCCCGATCAAGTCCCGGTTGCTGACGAACGGCACGAAAGCGCAGTCCGCCCCGGCCCGCAGATACGCGTTGGCCCGACGGATCGCCTCGGCGGGGCGCACGGCTTCGGCGATCTCGTCGACGCCGAAGACGTCGGTGCGCCCGTTGATCACGAGCGGGACGCCCACCGCCTCGGCGGCGGCCCTCGCCGCGCGGATCCGCTCGACCTGCAGCTCGAGCGGCAGCAGCCGGCTGTCCCTCGCGTCCTCCAGGTTCATCCCCACCGCGCCCGCGGCCGCGACGCCCCGGGCGGTCTCCGCCGCCGCTTCCGGTGTGCTTCCGTAACCGGCTTCGACGTCCGCGGTGACCGGGACCTTCACCACCCGGGCGACCCGCTGGATCATGTCGAGCATCTCCGCGCGGGCGATGCGCTCGCCGTCCGGATAGCCGAGCGCGAACGCGACCCCGGCGCTCGAAGTGGCGATCGCCGGGAAACCGGCTGCCTCGACCAACCGCGCGCTCGCCGCGTCCCACGCATTGACCAGGACGAGGACGGAGGGTCCCCCGTGCAAACGCCGCAGCGCTTCCGCCTTCTCGCGCAAGTTCCTCATGCTCGTCTCCAATGCTCAGGCCGGCTCGGCCAGCGGTGCGGCCGGCACCACCTTTTGCGGCGCCTGAGCGCGCTGGTACCACTCGACTACTTTGTAGCGGCGGGCGACCAGGGCCATGCCCACCGCGGCCAGATAGGCAAACGCCGCGTAGTAGAAGAAGAGGGCCGTCCCGCGGAAGAACACGAAAGCGGAGGCGAGCGCCACCGCCAGGTTCGCGGCCGCGGTGGTCAGGTTCCAGAAGCTCTGGATGACGCTCTTCATCGTGAGCGGCGCCTGCGTATAGGCGAACTCGAGGCCGGTGACCGACACCAGGATCTCGCCGACGGTGAGGACGACGTACGGCAGCACCTGCCAGACGACCGAGATCTTCTCGCCGGCGGCGACCGGCACGTTGAGGAGCCCCGCGATCACGAACGAGGTCGCGCCGAGCGCAATCCCGATGGGCATCCGCCGGAGCGGGGTCAGCTCCCAGCCGAGCCGCTTGAACAGCGGGTACACGACGCCCGTGGTGAAAGGAATGAGCAGCATCACCAGCGCCGGATTCACGAGCTGCATCTGCGCCGGCTCGAAGTTCCATGTTCCGACGCGAAGGTCCATCGACCGGGCTTGCACGACCCACGTCGAGGCCTTCTGGTCGAAGAGCATCCAGAAGAAGGGGACGAAGGCGAAGATGGAGAGGACGCGGAACACGGCCTTGACTCCTTCGACCGACTCCTCCGGGTGCTCGCACCGGGCGCCGTCGAGGAACGACGCCGCCCGCCGGCGGTTGCGCCAGGCGCTGCGCACCACTTCGACGAACGAGTGGGGGTTCTTCCCCGTCGGCGGGACCTTCACGTACTGGTTGCGCCCGAGCCAGAAGATGACCGTCGCGATGCCCATCAATACGCCGGGGATTCCGAACGCCACCGCCGGGCCGAAGAGGCGCAGCGTCTTGGGAATGAGGAGCGAGGCGAAGAAGGACCCCAGGTTGATGCTCCAGTAGAAGACCGCGAAGACCTTGTTCACCAGGTGCTTGTTCTCGGCGGTGAACTGGTCCCCCACCAGCGCCGAGACGCATGGCTTGATGCCGCCCGACCCGAGCGCGATGAGGACGAGGCCGGCGTAGAAGCCTTTCGGATCGTCGTGGAACATCGCCAGGCACGCGTGGCCCAGGCAGTAGAGCAGCGAGATGTAGAGGACCGTCCGGTACTTCCCCAGGAACCGGTCGGCGAGGAAACCGCCCAGCAGGGGCGTGAAGTAGACGCCGAAGACGAACAAGTGGAACACGGCCTTGGCGGACGCCTCGCGCTCGGACTGGCCGGGCACCTGGTTCCGCAATAGCCAGTCGATGAGGAACACCGTGAGGATGTTCCGCATCCCGTAGAAGCTGAACCGCTCGCACGCCTCGTTCCCGATGATGAACGGGATCTGGGGCGGCATCCTCGTCGCGCGCGTCGGCGTAGACACGGCCACGATTTCTACCCCGCGTCAGGCGGCGGTTGGAAGCGGCGAGCGCGGCGACCGGTGGCGCAAGGCCGCCGGTCGAGAGCGCCGGATGCGGCTCGCCTACGGCGTGAGCGCGTCCGGCGCCGTCATCGGGCGGACGAGGCCTCCTTGGTCGCCTGCGCCACCGGTGCCTTGCTCTCCTTCTCGATGTGCGAGACCAGCTGCGCCACGTCCTCGGCAGTCAAGCTGAGATTGGGCATGCGGACGTTCTTGTATTTCGCGAACAGCTCGAGCGCGATCGGATCCTTCTCCGCGAGCATCGTGTCCGGCTCGGCGATGTACCGGCCCACCCAGCGGTGATCGCGCCGCTTGGTGACGTTCGCCAGGTCGGGGCCGATCCCGTCGCCCTTGCCGATGGTGTGGCACGAGGCGCACTGGCTCGTGAACAGGCGGGCGGCCTGGTCGATCTTGGGAGGCTCGCTCAGCTCGGCGTAGCTCCGCGTCGGCTCGGTGGGCTTCCAATGGAAGAAGTTGGCGATGTGCATGGCGAGGAAGCGGGAATTGTCGACCGCGGATTGCCGCATCCACCGCCCGGTCGGAACGTCGCCGACCATCAAGCTCGGCATGTGGCCGTCGCGGTTCGCCAGATCGGTCAGCGAGGATAGCCCGAGCTTCTTGGCGATCAGCTTGATGTCCTCCTCCTTGCCCGTCAGGAAGAGCCAGCCCGGTCCGACGTGGT
>JBJMQJ010000217.1:0-32693 GCA_045802765.1 Myxococcales bacterium | reverse complement strand
TCGGGTCGGGCTTCGCCGGCGGCGGCGCCTACGACGCGTCGCCCTAGGCGGGCTGCTGCGCGGGCGGGGTCTCCGAAGGCGCGGCCGGGCCTCCTGCCTGATCGCCCGGGACCGGGACGGCGGACCAGCCCGAGGCGGGCGCAGGCGCGGTCTGACCGGTCGGAAGCGGCGGTTTCGCGGGGGCCTGCTTCTGCGCGGCTTCCTGCGCGGCGATGTTGCGCCGCGTGCGCAGCACCGAATCGCTGTGCGAGGACCGGTACGCCAGCGTGAGCGAGGTGATCATGAAGATGGCCGCGCACACCTCGGTCACCTTGGCGAGGAACGTCACCGAGCCGCGGCCGCCGAAGACGCTGCTCGCGCCGCCGCCGCCGCCGAAGGCGGCCATGCCGTCGGCGCGCCCGGGCTGCAGCAGGATGACGAAGATCAGGAACAGGCTCACGAGCACGTGAACCGCGATGATGACGCCGTACATGGGGCGCGAACCGTACACAGAACGGCCGAGGTGGCGCAAGCGTTTCCTCCTGGCGCCGCCCCGGCTGCTTTCCGGCCAGGCTTGCGCATGGTAAAATCGATCCGTCCGCCGGAAGGAGCGCTGCCCGATGCCCGCCGCCGCCCGCCTCGGAGACCACGCGCAGGTCGACCAGGACGCGCACGGTTGCCCCGCCTGCCCGCACCCGGGCGTGGGGCCCATCGTGGCCGCCTCCACCAACGTGCTGGTGAACGACCGCGGGGCGGCGCGCCAGGACGACATCGGGATCCACGCCGCCTGCTGCGGCCCGAACACGTTCAAGGTCGCCAAGGGATCGCCGACGGTCTACGTGAACGGCAAGCCGTTCGCCCGCATGAACGACAAGACGCAGCACTGCGGCGGCTCGGGGCCCATCATCGAAGGGTCGCCCGACGTCTTCATCGACGACGGCGCCGATGCCCAGGGCCTGGGCGCCGCCATCATCAACGCGCTCAAGATCCTGCTGGAGCAGGCGGCGCAGGTCACCAAGCCGCGGGCGGAGGCCGCGTCCGATTCGCACGAGGCGGGCACCGACCACAAAGGTAGCGAGGACCTCGCCAAGGACGAGAAGAAGGACGAGAAAGCCCCCAGCATCTCCGCGGCGCGCTGGACCGTGCAGCGCGCGCTCAACGGGTAGGAGGTCGAGCTCGCAATCGAGTGCAAGAACCCGAAGGGCTCGCTCAAGGTCGAGATCTGGGCCCAGTCGGCCGATCCTTCGCAGGACAAATCGGTGAAGAAGCTCGACGTGCAGGCCTCCGCGGCGGTGAAGCAGAAAGTGAAGCTCGAGATCCCCGTCGACGCGGCCACGGGGAACGAGTGCCACTTCTATTTCGTGGTCAAGGACGACTCGGGCGCTTCGCGGAAGTCGGAGACGCTTTTCGTCGACCGCGCGCCTTTCAAGTTCTCCGTCTAGGTCCCCCGGACCAGCGTCAGAGCGACTTGAGGTACTCGACCAGGTCGGAGCGCTGCGCCGGCGTGAGTCCGAGGGTCAACGCCGTGTCGTAATGGCCGACGACCTCGTCGAGCGTCGCGAAGCGGCCATCGTGGTAGAAGCCGCCCTTCGCGTGCGCGAACAGGCCGCGCAGCGGGGTCGTCCGGTACTTCTCGTCCGGCGAGCGCTTCGCTTGGAAATCGTCGATCCCGATCTCCGCGGCGGAATGCATGTTCCAGCCGGCATCCGTGTAGGTCGGCGGCACGTGGCACGCCGCGCACTTCGCCGCGCCTTCGAAGAGCGTCTTCCCGCGGCCCGCGGCGGTGGCATCGAAGCTGCCCGCGGCAGGCGTCGGCGCGTCGAGAGCGAGCTGGTAGAACTCGAGCGCGCCCAGCTTCGGCGTCACCTGATCGGCCGCACCGGCCGGCGGTTTGGTGTGCCCCATCCCGGCCGCCGCCGCAACCGGGTACTTCGCAGCGTCGTCCAGGCGCGTGTCGGTGTAGTGCCCGACGCCGTGCATCTCGAGGTTTGCGACGAACGCGTTCCACTGGGTCAACGATCCCCATCCCGTGAAGGTGTGCAGGTTCACGCCGCGCAGGCCGAACGCGGGCGGGATCAGCGTGGCCGAGGAGGTTCCGGTCGTCGGATTCTGCGTCTTGCGGTCGAGGAACACCGCCGCGTCGAACTTGCCCGGGCCCCAGCTCGTCAGGACGGTCCGCACCGTCGCTTCCGGAACCCCGAGCAGGGTCGCGACCGCGCTCAGGTCCGGGGACAGGTTGACGATTGCGCCCACGTTGAGGTCGCGGTTGGGCCAGCCGTCGAGGCGCTTCCCGATGCCGGGCGCGAAGGAGTCGTCCACGGTGGAGTGGCAGAGCGCGCAGGTGATGCCGACCCGCTGCAGTCCGCCCGCGCCGTTCGAGAATCCCTTGACGCCGACCACCGCGCCGAGATCGAGCAGCGCCAGTGTCACCGCCGGGTCGTTCAGGTTGACCCGGTTCGCCTTCAGGTCATTGACGAGCGATGCCGGGAGCACCTCGGAGTCGACCTTCAAGCCGACCGCGAGCGCCGTCGCCGGGCTCACGCCGCCGCCGACGCCGCCGCGCGCCGACCCCTCCAGCGCCTGGTGGATCTTCAGCGTGTCGCCCCAGAACCCTTCGTCTGCGAAAGTCTCGAAGCGGAAGGTCTGCCGCCCCTCGTCAATGAGGGTGGCGGCCGACGTTTTGACCGCGTCCGCGGGAGGGGGAGCCGCGTTGTTGCTGCTGCTGCAGGCCGACAACGACAGCGCCAGCAGAGAGACGAGCGGCGCGGAAGGCAGGCGAGGCACGGTCATGGACGACCTCCGAGTTGTCTCAGAGAGTCGCGAACCCGCGCGAGGTCACACCTACATCTCGATGAGGCCCTTGCGCAGCCCTTCGGTGACCGCCTCGACGCGATTGGTGACCTCGAGCTTCTGGTAGATGTGCTCGAGGTGGGTGCGTACCGTGGCCCGCGAGAGGCCCAGCACGCGCGCAGCCTCGTTGTTGGAGAGCCCCTTCGCGATGAGCCGCAGGATCTCGATCTCGCGCACGGTGAGTGGGCGGATGGGCGGTTCCTCGCGGATGCCGGGCGGCAACGCCTCGGGCTGGGGAGGAGCATTCGCATCCTCCGGCACGCGGAAATGCCGCAGCAGCCGCCGCGCGAGGTTCGGCTGGATCACGGTGCCTCCCGCGTTCACCTCGCGGATGGCGTCGATCACCTTCTCGCCCGTGGCGCCTTTGAGGAGGTAGCCGGAGGCGCCCGCCTTCACCGCCTCGATCACCTTCTCCTCCTCGTCGAAGATGGTGAAGATCAGGACCTCGACGCCCGGCCAGCGCCGCTTCACCTCGCGCGTCACTTCGATCCCGCTCATGCGCGGCAGCCCCAGGTCCTGGAGGACCACGTCGGGCTGCTGCTTTTCCAGCAGCGTCAGCGCCGCCTCGCCGGAGAGGGCGGTGCCGACCACCTCGATCTCGGGCGCGTCCTGGAGGATCTTCAGCTGGTTCTTGAGCACCGGCGGCTGGTCCTCGACCACCACCACCTTGATCTTCTGGCCCTGTCTCGCGGGCGCGACGTTCATCTGGCTTGCTCCTCTCCGGCGTGGACGGTCAGCTCGACGCGCGTTCCGCGGCCGGGCGCCGAGGACAGCTGCAGGGTGCCCCCGACCTTGGTGGCCCGCTCGCGCATGTTCTCCAAGCCGAAGTGTCCCTTCCGCGAGAGCTCGGCGCCATCGGTAGGAAGGAGGAACCCGGGACCATGGTCCTGGACGCAGACCACCGCGGTGCCCGCTCCGAAGGCGAGCGCCACGTCGACCTCGGTGCCCCGCCCGCAGTGCTTGGCGACGTTGGTGAGGCTTTCCTGCAGGACGCGAAAGAGCGCGAGCGCGCTCTCGGGCCGGACGGATCGCTCGCGCCCGGCGCGGGTGAAGCGGACCTCCAGGCGATGCCGTCCCGCCGCGACCTTGCAGTAGTCTTGCAGCGCGGAGACGAGGTCGAAGTTCTCCTGCATCATGCGCAGCGAGCGGCGCAGCTCGTCCATCGAGTCCTCCGCCGCGCCGTGCAGATCGGACAGCTCCTTGCGGATGACGGGCAGCAGGGTGGCGCGCGACTCGCTCGAGCCGGTGAGCCGGGCGCGCACCTCGCTTCCGTCGATCATGTTCAAGAGGTACTCGCTCTGGATGACCACGCTGCTGAGCACCCCGCCGAGCCCGTCGTGGATCTCGCGCGCCAGGCGGTTGCGCTCCTCGACCACCGCCATCTCGCGCACCGCGCGGTGCAGGCGCTGCAGGTCGCGGTGGCGCGCCCGGTCCCGTTCGTTCAAGTAGACCATCAGGTACACGAGGATGCAGTTGATCGCCGAGTACCAGAGCAGGATGAAGAGATCGAACTGCACCACCGCGCGGCCGCCGAGGAGCTGATCGAGCTTGGCGACCGCTGGAAACGTCAGGATGGGCGGCACGACCGCGAAGGGCGAGGGAAACAGGAGCACGAACAGCGTGGTGAAGAGCAGCTGCGCGGCGAGCAGCGGGCTGCGCAGCCCGCCGGTCATCGAGACCACCCAGACCAGCACGCACAAGTCGCAGCAGAGGGTGACGAAGGTGACTGCGCGGCCCAGACGCGGGCGGCCGATGAGCCAGTAATTGGCCGCCGTGTAGCCGACCATGGCCACGAACACCGCGAACGCGGCCCCGCCGCCCACGCCGAACGACTGCGACCATCCCGGTACGCCGATCACGCCGAGGCCCAGCGCGAGGAAGGCGATTCGCGCGTAGAACAGCCCGCGGGCGCGGGTGAGGAACCGGTCCTCGACGAAGCCCGAGCTGCTCGATTCGGCCGGACCGGACGCCAGAGCGCCGGTCCGTTCCGACCCGAGCACCGCCGCGGAAGACCCCCTCACGCGCCGATGCTAGCAGCGGCGAACGAAGAGGAGCAATGTCGGGCGCCAGGCGGCCGACGCTTGGCGGTCGCGCCGCGGGCGGAACACCTAAGGGGCGTGCGCCTTCAGGACTTCCGCTGGGCAGGCCTGTTGAAGCTCCGGGTGCTTGCGCACGAGGTAACGCATCCGGTCGGTCGTCTGCCCCGTTCTCTCGTCGAACAGCGGCGTGCCTCCCGCGTACATGGTTCCGAGCGGGTCTCCGTACTGGTTCAGGTCCCGCTGCGCCAGCCACTGCTCGACGCAGGAGACGGCCTGCCCGTCGGGCGCCGCCGCCGGCGGTGGCGACGAAGGAGGCGAGGCGCGGCAGGCGGCGAGCAGCAGGACGGCGGTTCTTGCAGCCCTCATGGCGCATCCTTATTCTGCGGCGCTCGCGGAGGCCAGTGGATGGACGACCTGTTGCAGCGACCCACGCCAGTTCTGCGCTGGCGCGGCGCGCTGCTCAAGCTGGAGTCGCTCCTCCCCAGCGGGGGCGCCGACGACCGCGCGCTGGGCATTCTTCCGGACCTTGCGCGCGGCGCGCAGGCCTCGCTGGCGGCAACCGCCGGAGGCGCCCTCGCGGCCGCCGGCTGGGCCCGCCGGCACGGGGTGCAGCTCGCGGTCGCGGTGCACGGCGCGATCTCGCACGAGATGCGCGAGGCCCTTCGGGTCTGGGGCGCCCGGTTCGAGCAGGCGCCGTCGCGCGAGGCGGCCATGCACCGCGCGCGCGACCTGCCCGGCACCTTGCTTCCTCCGCTCGACGGGCCCAGGGCGGCGGCCGAGTGCGCGCGCACGCTGGGCGCCGAGGTCCTCGCCGATCTCCGTTCGGCTCCGGCCGCGGTGGTCGGACCCGCAGGCGCGACGGCCGCCTTGCTCGGGACGCTGCAGGCCGTCCGGACGCGTTGGCCGCAGGTGCGCGGCATCGCGCTGGTCGCCGCGGACCTGGAGCTGCCCGAGCTGCCGCTGCGCAGCGCGATGCCCGGATTCGAGCTTCGGCCCGTCTCCTTCGCGGAGGCGTCGGGCGCGCGCGCCGAGCTGGCGCGGAGCAGCGGCGTCCTCGCGTCGCACGCCGCCGCCGCGGCGGCGGCCGTGGCTGCGGGCCTGGGAGGGCTTGCGATTCTCTCCTCCGCGGGCGAGCGCGAGTTCAGCCTGGAGCGGGCCGCATGACCACCGTCGTGATCCTCGGCATGGGGGGGCTGGGTTGCCCCGCGGCGCTGGCGCTCGCCGAGGAAATGCCCGGGGTGCGACTGCTGCTCGTCGACGACGACCGGGTGGAGCGCTCCAACCTGGCGCGGCAGGTCTTGTTCACCGATGCCGACGTCGCACGGCCGAAGGCCGAAGTCGCCGCGCGCCGGCTGTCGCAGCTCGTCCCCGGGGTGCACGCGGAGGCGCGCGTGCAACGCTTCAACCCGCGGTCCGCCGCAGCACTCCTGGCCGGCTGCGACGTGCTCCTCGACGGCACCGATTCGTTCGAGACCCGGTTCGCGGCGAACGATGCCGCCTGCGCGGCGCGGATCCCGCTCGTCCACGGCGCCGTCCTGGGGTGGGGCGGGCAGCTCCTCGCCGTCCTGCCGGGGCGCGGTGCGTGCCTGCGCTGCCTGTTCGAAGGGCCGCCGCCGCCCGGCGCGCTGCCGACCTGCGCCGAGGCGGGAGTGGCGTCCCCGTTGTGCGGCCTCGTCGGCGCGGCGATGGCCGGGGAAGCGGCCAGGGTCCTGCGCGGCGAGCGGCCGCGTACGCTCGGGCGCCTGCACCAGTGGGACGGGCTGCGCGGGACCGAGCGGGACGTCGAGGTCCCACGCGATCCGGGCTGCCCTGCCTGTGCCCTCGCGCCGGAGGCTGCTCTCGGGCATCCTTGAGGAAGGAGGTTCGAAGAGAATGCCAGTCATCGTGAAGATCCCCGCTCCCCTGCGGCCCCTCACCCAAGGCCAGAGCGAGGTGTCCGTCGAGAACGCCACCACGGTGCAGGCCGCCGTGGAAGACCTGTCGCGGCGCTACCCCGGATTGCGGGAGCGGCTTCTCGACGACAAGGGAGGGCTGCGCCGGTACGTCAACATCTTCCGCAACGACGAAGACATCCGGCACGGGAAGTCGCTGCAGACGGCGCTCGCCGAGGGCGACAAGCTGACCATCGTGCCGGCCATCGCCGGGGGGTAGATTGCTGCTCACGGAGGCGCAGCAGGAGCGCTACGCGCGTCACCTGCTCCTCGAGGGGCTCGGCGGCGAAGGTCAGGAGCGCCTCCTCTCCTCGTGCGTCCGCGTCCGGGGAACGGGACGCGCGGCCCGCTGGGCTGCGCGATACCTCGCGGTGTCGGGCGTCGGTGGCCTCCTCGTCGACGATCCGGCGGCGGCGCGTGAATGCCTCGAGTTGTCACAAGACGTGCGGATCCTCGACGCGCGGACCCTCGACCGCGATCCGGATCTCACCATCGACCTCGCCGGTCAGCCGCCAGCCGCCAGCCGCCAGCCGCCAGCCGAAGAGGGTGCGATGGCCGCGCTGCGCGCGGTGCGGCATCTGGTCCGGCCGTGATCGTCGACGCCCTCGCGCAAGCGGTCGGCAATACGCCGATGGTCCGGCTCCGCTCCCTGGAGCGCGAGACGCCCGGCGTGGAGATCTGGGCCAAGCTCGACTGGCTCAACCCCGGCGGGAGCGTCAAGGACCGCGCCGGGCTGTTCATCGTCCAGGACGCCATCGAGCGCGGCCTTTTGGGACCGGGGCGGGCGCGCACGTTGATCGACTCTACCAGCGGCAACACCGGGATCGCCTACGCCTGGCTCGGCGCCGCGCTGGGGGTTCGGGTGGCGCTGGTCATGCCGGGCAACGTTTCCGACGCGCGCAAGCAGCTCACCCGTGCGTACGGCGCAGAGCAGATCTTCAGCGATCCGCTCGAGCAGTCGGACGGCGCAATCCGGCTGTGCCGCAAGCTCGTCGCCGAGGCGCCAGAGCGCTGGTTCTACGCCGACCAGTATTCGAACCCGATGAACCCCCGCGCGCACGAGGTGACGACCGCGGAAGAGATCTGGCGGGACACAAAAGGCCGCGTCACGCACTTCGTGGCGGGGATTGGCACCGGCGGCACGATCATGGGCACCGCGCGCGGCCTGAGACGGCATTCCGGCGCGGTCCAGGTGATCGCGGTCGAGCCCGCGGAGGCGCTCCACGGCCTGGAGGGCCTCAAGCACATGCCTTCCAGCATCGTGCCCCCGATCTACCGGGAAGAGGAGCTCGACCGGAAGCTGTCCATCTCCACCGATGCGGGGTGGGACATGGCCGAGCGGCTCGTATCGGACGAAGGACTGCTGGCGGGGCACAGCGCGGGGGCGGCGGCAGTCGGCGCGCTCCAGGTCGCGCGCGAGCTCGCCGCGTCGGGCCGGCCCGGGGTGGTGGTGACTCTTTTCCCGGATCGGGCCGATCGCTATCTCCCGCCGCCGGACACGCCGTGACCGGACCAGATCTGCAACCGTTGATGGCGCGGATTGCCGCGCACGCGCGGAGCACGTATCCGGCCGAGTGCTGCGGGCTGGTTCTGGCCGCCCGCGACGGATCGCTGCGGTTTCTCCCGATCGCCAATGTCGCCGGCAGCGCGGCTGCCGCGGGCACGAGCGAGCGCACCGGTCGCGACGGGTATGTGATGGATCCGAAGGCGGTGCTCGCCGCGTTGGCGAAGGCCGAGCAGGAGGGCGGCAGGCTGGCTGCCATCGTGCATTCGCATCCCGACGTCGGCGCATATTTCTCGCGCGAGGATCGCGAGATGGCCCTCGGCGGCGGGATCGAGCCGCTCTGGCCGGGCGTCCAATATCTGGTCATCTCCTGCAAGGACACCGGGGTCGACGCCGCCCGCCTGTATACCTGGGACTCCGCGCGCGTCGATTTTGCGGAAGAACAAGTGCCCGTCATCATTTGACTTTCTAAATTCGGAGAATCGGGGCTCCCACCGGGCAGGCATTTGCTTGCGTGGTGGTAGGGCAACCGGTAATGTGCGTTTCCAACTCAGTGTTCTGCTGCGGAGATCGGGACCCATGAACGGCACGACATCGGCTGGCTTCACGGTGTGGTTCACCGGAATGAGTGGCGCCGGGAAATCCACCCTGGCCGCCGGGCTCGCCAACCGCTTGCGGCGCCTGGGGAAAACTGTCGAGGTACTGGACGGCGGCGAGGCTGAACAGTTCCTGAACGTCGCGCACGGGCAGAACAAGGACGAGCGCAATCTCGAGGCGCGCAAGCTCGCCTGGCTGTGCAGGCTCGTCACGCGCGGCGGCGGCATCGTGCTCCAGGCCGCCATCGAGAGCCCCTACAAGGAGACTCGCGACGAGGCCCGGCGGCAGATCGGCCGGTTCGCCGAGGTCTTCGTCGAGTGCCCGATCGAGACCCTCATCCAGCGCGACAGGACGGGCCGCTACAAGAAGGCGCTTGCCGGCGAGCTGAAGAACCTGGTCGGCATCAGCGAACCCTACGAGCCGCCGCAGCACCCCGAGGTCATCGTCGACACTTCGAAGACGACGGTCGACGAGGCGGTGGAGCACATCCTGGGGCAGCTCGTCGCGCAGCGCCTGATCGACCCCAACGTGGCTGCGATGAAGGGCCGTCCGAAGATCTCGGTACGGAGCAAGCCCACGCCCGCGCCTGCGCCGCCCAAGGCGGCGAAACCGGAGAAGGTCCGGCCGGTCAAGCTGCGCAAGGCGGTGAAGTTGCACAAGAAGGCGGCCCCCAAGCAGCGGGCCGCGGCACGGACAGCGCGGGTCGAGCCCCGGCGCGCAGCAGCGGGCGGGAAGCGCAAGCGCTGACGCCTTAGCCGCTTCCGATTCGTGATTGGGCATGATCGGGCGCCCAAGCGCCCGCACCTGCTGCGCTGCTCGTTGTGGACAAACCCGCCCGATGCACACACCGCCGGCGCGCGCTGCAGAACGGCGGCGATCTGCCGATACCCGGTGGTGGCGCCCGCGACCCGATCCGAGCCGCAGAACACGGCGATGCAGGGCCTCCTGCGCGAATGGGTCGATCTGCGGGGATCCTCAGGTCGGCCGGGGAACCGCAAGCGGCTCGACACGGTACAGATCCCCGCCCTGCGCGCGTTCGGATTCGGGCTCCTGATCCTGATGGTGGCGGCCGCTCCCGCGGGCGTACCCGGCTGGGTCCTGTGGCTGGCCGTCGGCTACGTCCTCGCCACGTATCTCGCCGTCCGCGCGTCATACCGCAAGACGAGCCTCGATCTGGTCAGCGCCTTTCTCGCCTGCGACATGCTCGTCTGGCTCGTGTTCATCCACCAGACGGGCGGGGAGCACAGCTGGCTGTGGCCGCTGCTCCTCGTCCGCGTCGCCGATCAGTCGCACACGAGCTTCCGCCGGGCGCTTGCCTTCGGCGCGGCGGCCGGCGCGGGTTATGCGGGCCTGCTGGCGTGGATCGCGCTGGTCGACGGGCGTCCCTTGTCCTGGCACCTCGAGCTCGTCAAGCTCGCCGCGCTGCTCGGCTGCAACGTCTATCTCGCCGTCACCGCCCGGACCGCCGAGCGCCTCCGCAACGAAAAATCGAGGGCGCTCCAGCTGGCGCGGCGGTCGGTCGAGCGGATGGAGGAGCAATCGCGTCTGCTGCGCAAGGCGCGGCTCGCCGCCGAGGAAGCGAACCGGGCGAAGAGCGAGTTCCTCGCCAACATGAGCCACGAGATCCGCACGCCGATGAACGGGATCATCGGCATGACGGAGCTGCTCGGCGAGACCGAGCTGACGCGCGAGCAGCGCGAGTACGTGCAGATGGTCAGCTCCTCGGCCGATTCGCTGCTCGGCGTCATCAACGACATCCTCGATTTTTCGAAGATCGAGGCGGGCAAGCTCGAGCTCGTCCCCGCTCCGTTCGCGCTTCGCGAACGGCTGGGCGACCTGCTGCGGCCGCTCTCGGTGCGCGCTTCGGCCAAGGGGCTCGAGCTGCTCTGCCACGTCGCGGCCGATCTCCCGGAGGCGCTGGTCGGCGACTTTCCGCGGCTCGGGCAGGTCCTCGTGAACCTGGTGGGGAACGCGATCAAGTTCACCGAGGCCGGAGAGGTGATGGTCCGTGTCGAGACCGCGGCGCGGGCCGCCGACGGATTCCATCTGCGCTTTCGCGTCATCGACACCGGGATCGGCATCGCGCCGGAGAAGCAGGGCGCCATCTTCGAGCCGTTCACGCAGGGGGACAGCTCGACGACGCGGAGGTACGGCGGGACTGGACTCGGCCTCGCCATCTCCCAGCAGCTCGTCGAGAAGATGGGGGGCCGGCTCGAGGTCGAGAGCGAGCTCGGGAAAGGAAGCTCCTTCGCCTTCACCATACGCCTCGCGCTGCACCTCGCCCCGCGGCAAGCCGCGCCCGGCGCGCCGATCGATCTGCAGGGGCGGCGCGTCCTCGTCGTCGACGACAACGCAACCAATCGGATGATCGTCCGCGAAATGCTTCTCTCCTGGGGCATGGACCCGGAGATCGCCGGCAGCGGGCCGGCCGCGCTCGGGCTCCTCGACTCTGCCGAGCGGGAACGACGTCCGTTCGCTCTGGCGATCGTCGATGCGCGGATGCCCGAGATGGACGGTTTCGAGCTTGCCCGCAGGATGCGGCTGGGCAAGTCGCTCGCGAAGGCCCCGATCCTGATGCTTTCGTCGGCAAGCGACCTGGGCGACTCGGAGCGCTGCCTCGAGGCGGGCGTATCCGTGTACTTGATGAAGCCCGTCAAGCAATCGGATCTGCGCGACGCGGTGGTCCGCTCGATCGGCGCTGCATCGCTCGTCGAGGAGGAGGCGGCCCGGGACACGCATCGTCCGGTGCCGAAGGGGCTCCGGGTGCTTCTCGCCGAAGACAACGCGGTCAACCAGCGCCTTGCGCTGCGCATGCTGGAAAGAGGCGGGCACCGGCCGGTGCTCGCCAACAACGGACGGGAGGTTCTGTCCGCGCTCGACCGCGAGACTTTCGATGTGGTCCTCATGGACGTGCAGATGCCGGAGATGAGCGGCCTCGAGGCGACGGCGGCCATCCGCGACCGGGAGAAGGCGACCGGGCGCCGCGTTCCGATCATCGCCGTGACGGCCCATGCGATGAAGGGAGATCGGGAGCGCTGCTTCGCGGCAGGCATGGACGGGTACGTCCCGAAACCGCTGCGAGCGAAGGACCTCGATGCCGAGATGGCACGCGTGCTCGGCGCGCGCGTCCCACCGGCGCCGCGGCCGTCCCCGCAGTCGGCCACAAACCTCGATCGCGAGGGCTTGCTGGCGCGCGTGGAAGGAGACCGCGAGCTGTTGCGCGAGCTGGCCGGGATCTTCGCGGAAGAAGCGCCTCTACAGCTTTCCGCGATTCGCGAGGCGGTCTGGAAAGCCGATGCCGCGGCCGTGGCGTGGACGGCGCATGCGCTGACGGGGTGCGCCTCGAACGTGGGCGGCCTGACCGTCGCCGAGCTGGCCAGGCGCCTGGAGCTGCTGGGCCGCTCGAACGAGCTGGAAGGCGCCCGGGAGATCTACGAATCCCTCGCCCTGGCCCTGACCACCTTGCGGGCGGATCTCGAGGCGCTCTGCACCGAGGACGCAGCGTGACCGGGGTCCTCATCGCCGACGATGAACCGATCTCGCGCCGCGTCCTGCAGGCGTCCCTGGTGCGGTGGGGATACGAGGTGGAGGTGGCCAAGGACGGCGAGGAAGCTCTCGCGTCGCTGTTGCGCGACACCGCGCCGCGGCTGGCGGTGCTCGACTGGATGATGCCCCGGCTGGACGGGCTCGAGGTGTGCCGCCGCGCGCGCGCACGCCCCGGGGCGCCGTATTCGTACTTGCTCCTGCTCACCTCGCGAGAAGCCCGGAGCGATCTGGTGGCCGGGCTCGAGGCCGGCGCCGACGACTACATCCGCAAGCCCTTCGATGCCGAGGAGCTGAAAGCCCGGCTGCGCACCGGAGAGCGCATCCTCACGCTGCAGGCGCAGCTGGTGGCCGCCCAGGAAGCCCTCCGCGTCCAGGCTACGCGAGACGGCTTGACGGGGCTGTACAACCGGACGGCGATCCTGCAACGGCTCGACGAAGAGATCGCGCGCGCGAGCCGCCAGGGAAGCGAGCTGTCCGTGCTCCTCCTCGACGCCGACCACTTCAAGCGCGTCAACGACCGGCATGGCCACCAGGCTGGAGACGACGTCCTGCGCGAATTGGCCGCGAGGCTCGCCGCCGTTCTCCGGACGTACGATGCGCTCGGGCGCTATGGCGGCGAGGAGCTGATCGCGGTGCTGCCGGGATGTGGCACCGCCGGGTCCCTCGCAGTCGCGGAGCGGATGCGGTCGGCGGCGGCGTCCCTGCCCGTCATGACGGCAGCGGGCGCGATCCCCGTGACGGTCAGTATCGGTTGCGCATCGGCCGCCGCGGGACAGATGGACGCGACCGCGGTCATCGCGCGCGCCGACGCTGCGCTCTATCGAGCCAAGGCCGGCGGTCGGAACCGGGTCGGGACATGAAGATCCTCATCGCGGAAGACGATCAGCTAGAGTGACCTGACCGGCCAGCCCGAGCGTGCTAGAAGCCGCCCCATGGAGCTGTCGCGCAAACGGGAGCAGGTGATCGAGCGGCTGCGCGGCCTGGGCAGCGCGCTCGTCGCATACTCGGGCGGAGTCGATTCGGCGCTCCTCCTCGCGCTCGCCCGCGAAGCCCTCGGGCACCGCGCGGTGGCGTTCACGGCGGTCTCGCCGGCCGTGCCGCCCGACGAGCTGGAAGCCGCCCGCGCGTTGGCGCGCGACCTGCGCGCCGAGCACGTGGAGAAACCCTCCGCCGAGCTCGACGACCCGCACTACGCGAGCAACCCGGCGGACCGATGCTACTTCTGCAAGACGGAGCTGTACGACCTGGCGCGAGAGGAGGCGCGCGCCCGCGGCCTCTCGGCGGTCGTCTCCGGCACGAACGCCGACGAGCTGCGCGACTACCGCCCCGGCCTGAAGGCGGCGGACGAGCACGCGGTGGTGCAGCCGCTCGCCGAGGCGGCGCTGACCAAGGCGGAGATCCGCGAGCTCTCGCGGGAGATGGGGCTGCCCACCTGGGACAAGCCCCAGCAGCCGTGCCTTTCGAGCCGCATCCCCTACGGCACCGAGGTGACGCGCGAGCGCCTCGACCAGCTCGCCCGGTCGGAGATGGCGCTGCGGAGACTGGGGCTGCGCGAGTTCCGCGTCCGCTGGCACGGAGACGTCGCGCGGATCGAGGTGGCCGAGGCGGAGCTGCCCCGCCTCCTGACGGTGCGCGATCAGGCGGCGCGGGCGCTGCGGGAGGCTGGCTTCAAGTTCGTCAGCGTGGACCTGGAGCCGTTCCGCTCGGGGCGCCTGAACGAGGCTGCCGGCCTGGTGCCGCTGCGTCCGCCGCTCACCTGAACGGGTCGAGCCCCGGCGGGTAGAAGACCTCGAGGAGCGTCAAGCCGCGCGCTGGCGCGGTAGCCCCGTGCCAGGGCCGCAAGCCGGCGGCGAGGCGCTGGAGCGATTCCGGCGTTGCAAGCCCCAGCGCCACCGCCGCCAGGTGGCCGGCAAGATTGCGGATCTGGTGCTTGCGAAATGCCCGCGCACGGACCGTCAGCTCTGCCGTCGCCAGCTCCGCCGCGAGGCTCCACTCGTCGAGCGGAGGCGCCGCCTTGCTTCCCCGAGAGGGAGACGCCAGACCGCTCAGGTGGGGCAGCCCGCGCAGGCCCTCCAGGGCCGCGCGGGCGCGATCCCAGTCGGGGCTCGCGCGACCGAGGTCCCAGGCGAGCGAGCTGCCTGCCGCGAAGCGGTAGCGGTACCGCTTTCCGGCGGCGCTGGCGCGCGCATGGAAGCCTGGGGGCGCCCGTGCCGCCGCGAGAACACGAACCCCCTCGGGTACCCGCAGCTCGCCGAGGCCGTCCGGCGGCAGCGAGCGCCCGGCCGTGAAGCTGGCGACTTGACCCTCGGCATGCACCCCTGCGTCGGTGCGAGCGGCACCGTGCACCTGCACTCGCTCGCCGAGCAAGGCGGTGAGCGCGTCCTCCACCGCCCGCTGCACGGTCGGGAGCGCCGGCTGCCGCTGCCATCCGCGGAAAGCGGCACCGTCGTAGGCGAGTCTCAAAGCGTACGTCTGGCGTTCCATGGCCCGGTCGACTGTGGGGAACCCGCTGCGACAGTGTATGCGACGGTCGAGACGCGCTGCGCCGAGCCTGGGCTCGGTTCTCCGCAGCCGCCCCCGTGCCCGTCCGCACGCCCCGCGGGTCGTGGAGCGCGGGTGACGCGTGCGGCCGTCCGCGGGCGACATCCGGGCGCCGGGTTTCTGGCGTGACGGGTCGCACATCTATAGATTCGGACAGTGGGACTACGTGCGCCCAGAACGGTGGTTGCCGGCCCTCGCGCTGCCCGCGTACACTTGCGTGAAGAGGAGGTGACATGAGCAGAAAGGACAGCCACCACCACGGCAACCTGTCCTGCTCCTTCTGCGGGAAGGGGCAAAGGGAAGTCCGCAAGCTCATCGCCGGCCCCACCGTCTACATCTGCGACGAGTGCATCAAGCTCTGCAACGACATCATCGCCGAGGAGTCCGAGCGCGAGGAGAACCGGCCCGCGGTGGCGCTGCCCGCGCCGGTCGAGATCAAGAGCTTCCTCGACGACTACGTCATCGGCCAGGAGCGCGCGAAGAAGATCCTCGCGGTCGCCGTCTACAACCATTACAAGCGCATCTATTCGCGCAAGCCTTCCCGTACGCGCCCCGGAATGCAGGCGGCGCGGCCCCAAGGCGACGGCGACGTCGAGCTGCAGAAGTCGAACATCCTGCTCATCGGGCCCACCGGCAGCGGCAAGACGCTGCTCGCCCAGTCGCTCGCCCGCTTCTTGAACGTTCCCTTCACCATCGCCGACGCGACCAGCCTCACCGAGGCGGGCTACGTGGGCGAGGACGTGGAGAACATCATCCAGAACCTGCTCCACGCCGCCGACTACGACGTGGAGAAGGCCCAGCGCGGCATCGTCTACATCGACGAGATCGACAAGATTGCCCGCAAGGGCGACACGCCCAGCCCCACGCGCGACGTGGGCGGCGAGGGGGTGCAGCAGGCGCTGCTCAAGATCATCGAGGGCACTCGCGCCAACGTCACTCCGCGCGGCGGCAAGAAGTACAACCAGCAGGAGTACATCCAGGTCGACACCACCAACATCCTCTTCATCTGCGGCGGTGCGTTCTACGGGATCGAAAACCTGGTCAAGCGCCGCACCGGCGAGAAGGGGCTCGGCTTCGGCGCCAACGTCAGCTCCAAGGACAACCGCGGCGTGGGCGAGCTGCTCGCGCTGATCGAGCCCGAGGACCTGATCAAGTTCGGGATGATCCCGGAGTTCGTCGGCCGCCTGCCCATGCTGGCCACGCTCGACGATCTCACCGAGGAAGATCTGGTCACCATCCTCACGCAGCCGAAGAACGCGCTGGTCAAGCAGTACCAGAAGCTGTTCGAGATGGAGCGCGTCAAGCTCTCCTTCACCAAGGAGGCGCTGCGCGCCATCGCGCACGAGGCGATGCGGCGCAAGGCCGGCGCCCGCGGCCTGCGCGCGATCATGGAAAACGCGATGCTGGATATCCAGTACGACGTGCCGTACCGGGACAGCATCAAGGAATGCAAGATCACCGAGGGCGTGATCCTGCGCGGCGAGGAGCCCACGCTGCTCTTCGAGAAGGATCGCAAGACGGCGTAGCGAGGCATTCAACCGCTGCAGGATTCGCGCGGCGCTCACTTCCTTTCGGGGAAATGGGCGCCGCGGCGTTTCAGTCGCCGCTGCCGGCGGCGGCGCTGCGCTCTTTTTTTCGAGCGCGGACTCCGAGGCCCTAGTGTGGGTGTGAACACGGCCGCCCGCGGAACGTCCAAGAGGGCAGGAGGTCGACATGCTCCGCAAGCTCCTGGCGTTGCTCGTCCTGGTGCCGCTCGCGGCCCGCGCGGACGACTGGAACGACGGGCAGTGGTCCGGGGACGACGAGTACAGCTGGCAGTCCGACGCGCCCGCGCCGGGCGATCCGCGCGACGGCTACGGCGCGCAGGATCCGTACGGCCAGCCGGCGCCGCCGGCCGACCAGTACGGCTCGCAGCAATACGAATACGGCTGGCAGGACCGAGGCTCGCGGGGCTGGTCGCGCGATGACGATTCCTCGGCGGGCCCGTCGATGGACGACTTCCGCTCCGGCCTCGATCGGTACGGCCGGTGGGTGGACACTCGCGAGTACGGTTGGGTATGGCAGCCGACGCAGGTGAATTACCGCTGGCAGCCTTACTGGGATGGCCGGTGGATGTGGACGACGGCGGGGTGGACCTGGGTGACGGACGAGCCGTGGGGCTGGGCCACCTATCATTACGGCCGGTGGGCGATGCTGGACGGGGCAGGGTGGGTCTGGCTCCCCGGCCGCGTCTGGGGCCCCGCTTGGGTCGCGTGGCGATGGGGAGGCGGATACGCGGGTTGGTGCCCGCTCGGACCCCGCGGCGCCGTCTACCTGCAACCTCGCACCTGGGTCTTCGTGGAGACGCCGTACTTCATGACGCCCGTCCGTCACCACGCGGTCCCGGTGAGCGTCGTCGCCACGGTCTGGACGCGCGCGCAGCCGATGCCCGTCGTCCGCCCGAGCCCGCGCGCCGGGCCTCCGCCGCGGATCGTCGAGCAGCACACGCGCGTTCCCGTGCGCGCCATCCCGATCGTCGAAGCCGACTCGCGCTCGTCGACCCGGCCGCTCTCCAGCGGCGTGCTTCCGGTCTGGAGGCCGAAGACGGTTCCCTATTCGCGCCCGGTGGGATCGGTCCCCTCCGGTCCGCCCGCGCGTGCGGAGCCCGGGAATCCGGGAGTGGCGCGCGGGTGGCGGGAGCATTTCCCCGCCGCGCAGCAGCCGCGTCCATCCGCCCCTGCGACGCAGCCGCCGCGCCCGTCCGCCCCGATGCCGCAGCCCGCGCGATCTGCCGCACCCGCGGTGCGCCCTCCCGACGCGCGTCCGGCGCCGCGGGCCGAGCGCGACGAACGCGGGTCGTCCGCTCGGCCACACGCCGAACCTTTGAACGAAGCGCGGGAGCGCGAGAGGAAGTAGATCGGAGGCGTGAGCTCCCGACGCCAGCGCCTGCTCCTCGCCGCGCGCATCGCCGTGTGGCTGGTGGTGGTCGCGTGCGTGGCGGTCTTCGCGCGCAACTTGCGCTGGCACGCCGTCCGCGAGGCGTTCCGCGCTGCGCAGTCCATCTTGCTCGTCACCGCCGTGCTGCTCTGGGTCCCGTGCACCGCGCTGCAAGGCTTGCGGTGGTACTCGCTGGTGCGCGCCGTGAAGCCGGTGCCCGTCCTCACCGTCCTCTCCTGCGCCTACGTCGGCTACGGAGCGAGCGCCGTGCTGCCCATGCGCGCGGGCGAGGCGGTGCGCATCGAGTTGCTGGCGCGCTCGGCCGGGCTTTCCCGCGCCGTGGCGGTGGGGACCGTGGCCATCGACCACACCGTGAACGGCGTGGTGATGCTCCTGCTCGCCTCCACGCTGCCGTTCTTCCTGCCCGTGCCGGTGTGGACGCGCGTCGTCGTCTGGGGCGGCGTTCTCGTCGCTGGAGCGCTTTTCGCGGTGATGCTGCGCCTGGCCCGCAAGCCCTCGCAGCGCCTGCATCCTCCCGGAAAGCTGATGGAGGTCGTCCTCCGGCTGCGCGGCGGCCTCGTCGGCCTGCGCACCCCGCGCGCGGTACTGGGCGCGTTCGCCGCGGCGGTCGCGGCCTGGACGCTGGAGATCGCGACCACCATGGTCGCGCTGGCGGCCTTCCATCTGCCACACGGCTTCGCGGCGGCGATGGCGGTGCTCTTCGGAGTGAACCTCGCGCTGGCCATCCCGGCCCCGCCGGCGAACCTGGGGAACTTCGAATTGGGAGCGGGCTTTGCGCTGGTCGCGCTGGGAGGCGAGCGCGATCATGCGGCCGCCTTCGCGCTCGGTCTGCACGCTCTGCAGATCGTCCCGACGCTCGCGATGGGCGCCCTCTTCCTGCTCCGCTTCCGCGGCCGGCAGCTTGCCGCCGCTGCTCACGTCGCCGCACACCCCTCGGAAGTCGAGGAAAGTGCGGCGTTCTCGCGGGACGTCCGGGCCGAGGGCTGACCGCTCACGATTCGCCCAGCGCGCGCAGGTAATTTCCGCCGAGGATGCCTCGCAGCTCGGCGTGGCTGAAGCCGCGGCGCGAGAGCGCGTCGGTGATGGCGGGATAGTGCCGCGCTTCGCGGATGCGGCGGGCGCTCCAGACGTAACCGTCGAAATCCGTTCCGATGCCGACGTGCTCGGGCCCCGCGACGAGCGCGCCGTGCACCACCGCGTCCGCGAGGTCCTCCACGTCCGCGACCAGGCCGCGCCGGCGCAGCAGCCATGACCAGGTGATCACGCCGACCACGCCGCCGCTCCTCCCCACCGTCTTCAGCTGCTCGTCGGAGAGGTTCCGCTCGGTGTCGTGGAAGCGGCGGAACCCGGTGTGGGTCGCGAGCAGAGGCCGGGTGGCCATCCCGGCCACGTCCGAGAAGGAGCGGTCGGAGCAATGCGAGACGTCGACGAGGACGCCCAGCTCCTCGCACCTCTTCACCACGCGCCTTCCGAGATCCGTCAACCCGGGCGGACCTCGGAACGCGGAGAACGGTCCGAGAGGCGCGGGCTGCGCGATGCCGTTGTGCACGAAGTGCGTGAGCGTCAGGTAACGCAGTCCGCGCGCGGCGAGCTGCTCGAGCTTGTCGAGCGATCGCTCGATGTGGTGCCCGCCCTCGGCGGCGTGGATCACGGCCATCCGCCCGGAGGCGAGCACCTCGCGCACTTGCCCGCGCCGCGCCAGGGCAGCGCTCGCCGGCGCGCGGGCGCACAGGTCCTCGACGAACTGCATCGCCCCGAGCGCCGCACCGAACGGACGAGGGAACGGCGGCACCGTGGGCGCGTACACGCAGGCCGTCAGCACCCGCAGCCCGCCCTCGATCATTCGCGGCAAGTCGAGCTGCTGCCGGAGCGGGTTGTAACCGTGCGCCGGCGGCCGGTGCTCGCGCGAGAGGTCCCTCTTCAGCCAGTACGCCGTCAGGCCCGGATGCGCATGCAGATCGGCGACCGGCGCCGCCCGGTGGACCTCGGCCGCGTCGAGCGGCTCTGCGTCACGAAAGACGAGCATCGACCCTCGATCGCGGCGCAGTTCCGCCAGCCGCCAGCCGCCGACCGCCAGCCGATCTAGTGCTGCGTGACCCGGACGGTGGTCTTCATCTGCTTCCCCGTCTCCAGGTCCTTGGCGCTCATGGTCAGGATCCCCTCGATGTTCACGTCGAAGGTGATCTCCAGCCGCGCCTTGCCCGCGGCGCCGGGCTTCAGCCCGCTGAAGAGGAAGTCGCCGAGCAGCTCGTTGTGCGAGACGTGCGAGGCGTCACCCTGGAAGATGCGCATCGCCACCTCGGTCTGGCCGTCGTAGCTGGTGGTCGCCTCGATCGCCTTGGCGTTGGGGATGGCCGCGTTGCGGGGGAACACGGTGTGGAACTCGCCGCCCGCCTTCTCCAGGCCGATGGCCATGGGGATCACGTCGAGGAGCTGCAAGCGGAGGTTGGAGTTGTCCTCCAGCGAGTTCGCGTACAGCGCCGCGCCGATGGCCACCGCTTCGTCGGGATGCACGCCCTTGGAGGGCGCCTTCCCGAACACCTGGGTGAGGCGCTTCTGCACGGTCGGCATGCGCGTCTGCCCGCCGACCAGCAAGAGCTCGTCGACGCGCGCCGGATCGAGCTGCGCGTCGTTCATCACCCGATGGAGGATCTCCAGGGTGCGGTCGACCAGCGGCGCGGTCAGCTGCTCGAGCAGCTTTCGGGTGAAGACGAAATCGATGTTCAGCGGCTGGCCCTGCGCCGTCATGGTGACGAACGGGACGTTGAAGGGCGCCTGTTCCCGCGAGGAGAGATCGATCTTCACGCGCTCGGCGAGGTCCTTGATCCGCTGCATGGCGACCGGATCGGACGCCAGATCGATCCCGTGCTGCTTCACGAAGTCCTTCAGCACGTGCTGGATCATCGCCTGGTCGAAGTCGAGGCCGCCGAGGAAGATGTCGCCGCCGGTTGCCTTCACCTCGAACACGCGGTCGCGGATCTCGATGATGGAGACGTCGAAGGTGCCGCCGCCCAGGTCGTAGATGACTACCGTCTCGTGCAGGCTCTTGCCGATGCCGTACGCCAGCGCCGCCGCAGTGGGCTCGTTGATGATGCGGACGACCTCCAGCTGGATCAGCTTGCCCGCGTCCTTCACCGCCTGGCGCTGCCGGTCGGTGAAGTATGCGGGGACGGTGACCACCGCGCGCGTCACCTTCTCGCCCAGGTAGTCTTGTGCTACTCCACGAATCTTGTTGAGGATCTTCGCGCTGATCTCCGCCAGCCGGAAGTGCTTGTGCCCGACGTCGAGGACCACGTCGTTGCGCTCGCCCGGCTTCATCTCGTAAGCGACCGTCTTCTGCATCTCGGCGACGACGTCGCTGCTGAACGAGCGCCCCACGAGGCGCTTGGCCGCATACACCGTGTTGCGCGGGTTCAACTGCCACTGGCGCTTGGCCTCGTGGCCGATCAGCTCGTTGCCTTTGTCGTCGATCGCAAAGATTGACGGAATGATGAAATCGCCGCCTTTGTATGGAATGAGCTTGACCTGTGCTTCCTTCTCGACGATGGCCGCGCAGCAGTTCGTGGTGCCCAGGTCGATGCCGATGATCTTGCTCATCAGGGAGGTACAGTAGCATGGTGGACTCGCTGCGCTACCTTCAGAATGTCGGCGAGCAGGTCCAGCAATCCTTCCTGCGAAACAAGACGATCCTCGCCTTCCAGGAGTACATGGAGGCGTACTTCGAGCGCCCGCGCGTGCACGCGCGCGACGCCGCGCAATACATCCGCGACTGCTTCGATTTCTACGGCAGCGAGACGGTGCAGCGCTCGAGCGGTCCGATCCGCCGCTTCAAGCTCTTCGACCGGCCCTTCGACCTGGGCGCCAACTCCTCGCAGGAGGGCGAGGGCGGCGCGCCCATCTGCGGGCAGGAGGAGGTGCAGAACGCGATCTACCGCATCCTGTCGGGATTCGTGCGCGCAGGTCGGATGAACAAGCTCATCCTGCTGCACGGGCCCAACGGGAGCGCGAAGAGCAGCATCGTCGCCGCCATCCAGCGCGCGCTCGAGGACTACTCGCGCAAGGAGGAGGGGCAGCTCTACCGGTTCAACTGGATCTTCCCCAGCGAGAAGCTGGTCAAGGGATCGATCGGCTTCGGGGAGACCAAGAACGGCGGGCCGCGCGTCGAGAGCTACGCGCACCTGGAGGGCGAGCACGTCGACGCCCGCATCCACTGCGAGCTCAAGGACCACCCGCTGTTCCTGCTGCCGCGCGGGGAACGCCAGCGCGTGGTCCGCGAGAGCACCAAGCCGGACGACACCTTCCAGCTCTCCGCCGGGATCCTCGAAGGCGAGCTCTGCCACAAGTGCCGGCAGATCTACGCGGCTTTGCTTCAGTCCTACAACGGCGACGTGCTCAAGGTGCTCCGCCACGTGCAGGTGGAGCGCTTCTACATCTCGCGGCGGTACATGGCCGGAGCGGTGACGGTGGAGCCGCAGATGGCGGTCGACGCCGACTACCGCCAGGTCACCCACGATCGCAGCCACGGCGCGCTGCCGGGCGCCCTGCAGAACCTGGCGCTGTTCGAGCCGTACGGGCCGCTGGTGGCGGGGAACCGCGGCGTGATCGAGTTCAGCGACCTGCTCAAGCGCCCGCTCGAGCACTACAAGTACCTGCTCGGCACCGTCGAGACGGGGGTGGCGCGGATGAGCCACTTCCTCTTGCATCTCGACTGCGCGCTCATCGCCTCGACCAACGAGAAGCACCTCTCCGCGTTCAAGGAGATGAGCGACTTCGCCTCGTTCAAGGGCCGCATCGAGCTGGTGCGCGTTCCCTACCTGCGCACGGTCAGCGAGGAGCGGCAGGTGTACGAGTTCCGGTTGCCGGAGACGGTGGGCAAACACATCGCGCCGCACGCGTCGTGGGTGGCGGCGGAATGGGCGGTGCTCACCCGGCTCAAGAAGCCGGTCACCGATCGCTACAAGGGCGAGCTGCGCAAGCTGGTCGACCACCTCACTCCGCTCGAGAAGCTGAAGCTCTACGACCATGGCGAGACGCCCGATCGCCTGGGTGGGTCGCATGCCAAGGAGCTGAAGAAGCACCTGCAGGAGCTGTGGAAGGAATCGGACTCGTACCCGAACTACGAAGGCCGGACCGGGGCCTCGGCGCGCGAGCTGAAGACGGTGATCACCAACGCCGCGCAGAACGCGCAGTACCGGTGCCTCACGCCGCAGGCGGTCCTCGACGAGCTGTCCGCTCTCACCAAGGACAAGTCGGTGTACGAGTTCCTCCAGCAGGAGGTGGTGGACGGCTACCACGACCACGAGGAGTTCGTGCGCGTGGTGGAGAACGAGTACCTCGACGTGCTCGACGACGAGGTGCGCGACGCCATGGGTCTGGTGAGCGAGAAGCAGTACCGCGAGCTGTTCGAGCGCTACGTCGGCCACGTGCTGGCGTGGACCCGCGGCGAGCGCGTGCGCAACAAGGTCACGGGCGAGATGGAGCGGCCGGACGAAGATCTCATGGTCCAGACGGAGGGGATCGTCCTCTCCGGAGGCGAGGAGAGGCGCGAGTTCCGCCGCGCGCTCATCGCCGCCATCGGCGCGCACCGCATCGACCATCCCGAAGGGGACATCGACTACTCGCAGATCTTCCCCGACCTGTTCCGCAGGCTGCGCGACCACTTCTTCGACGAGCGCAAGCGCACGCTGCGTCGCAACTCGGAGAAGATGCTCCGCTACCTGGGCGACGAGCGCGGCCTGCTCACCGCCAAGGAAGTCCAGCAGGTCGAATCCACCCTGACCGGCATGAAGTCCCGCTTCGGCTACTGCGACCACTGCGCCAAGGACGCCCTGCTCCTGCTAATCACCAAGCGCTATACCGACTGAAAGCTGGCACCACGGAGCTCTCCGTGGTGCGATCGTTTCGGCCGGAGAGGCGCTAGCTGGGGAAGACGAGGTGGAAGAATTCGGCGCGGCCCGCCACGCCGAGCTTCGCGTACACCTGCGTCAGATGCTGCTTGATGGTCTTCTCCGAGTTGCCCATCATCGCGCCGATCTCGGCCGAGGTGAGACCTTTGAGGACGAGGCGCGCGACCTCCTCCTCCTTGCGGGTGAGCCGCGCCCGCGAGAGCGCCTTGTTCACCAGCTTCGCCAGGTCGACGTCCACGCTGGTCACCTTGTCGAGCACCCCGCGGAGCGCCTCGGTGGTGAACGGCTTTTCCAGCAGGTAGGCGGCCCCGGCGTTGAGCGCGTCCTTCACGCGCTGCTGGTCCGCGAAGGCGGTCACGAGCACGACGGGCGCGCGGACCTCCTCCTTGCGCAAGGCGGGGATCAGCTCGATGCCGCTCATCCGGCCCTCGCCAAGGACGACGTCCGCGACCACCGCCTCGACGTAGCGCAGCTGTGGATCGCGAAGAGCGGTCTCCACGCTCGGGTGCGCGAGGCAGTTCCACCCGAACGCCTGGAGGCGCCGCGCCAGGATGGTGCGCGCGTCGGCCTCGTCCTCGACGAGCAAGAGCAGCCGCGGGCTCGGCGCCCGGGCGGGGGCTTCGGAGGTAGTCACGCGTCCATCCTCTCGGTTGGCTGTCCCTGGGGCAAGCGGCGTTGGTCGGAGGGCACGCGCGGCCCGGGGCCCTGGAACGTGAAGCGGAAGCACGTATGTCCCGCCCGGGCGTCGGCGCAGATCAGCTCGCCGCCGCTGGCGCGAGCCAGCGCGCGGGCGATGGCCAGCCCGAGCCCGGTGCTTTCCCGGCCCGACGCGAAGGGCGTGAAGAGCCGCGGGCGCACGTCCTCGGGGATGCCCGGTCCGTTGTCCTCGACGGTCAGCTCCACCAAGGAGCCGCCCAGCTGGCGCGCGCGCACCGTCAGCTTGCCGCCGGACCCGTTCTGCTGCAGGGCCTCCAACGCATTGGCGACGACGTTCTCGACCGCGCTGCGCACCGCGAGGGCGTCCGCGCGCACGGCCAGGCCGCGCGGGCATTCCACCAGGATCTCGGTCCCCGTCACATGCGCCGCGCTCGCCACGCGCTTCTGCAGCTCCTGCAGCGCGGTGACGAGGTCGACGGGCTCTTGCACTTCCTCGGGCGCCCTGCCGGCGCGGGACAGCTCGGAAACCCGGCCGGAGGCGCGATCCACGTTCTCGCGGAGGCGCCCGATCAACTCTGCGCGCTTGGCGGGATCGGATTCCTCGTCCAGCTCCTCCATCAGGAGCTGCAGGTTGTGCAGCGGGTTCTTCAGGTCGTGGGCGATCGCCGCCGCGACCACCCACAGCGCCTGGCGGCGCTCGGTGCCCGTCAGGCGCTCCGCCAGGACGCGGGAAGCGGCGCGCTCCGCGTCGTGGAGCCGTTTGTAGCGTTGCGCGACGAGGAGCGCGGCGGCGACCAGCGCACCGGCCAGGGGTGGCGCGGTCCAGTCGACGATGACGGCGATCACCGCGATCGGACCACCCGAGCTGCGCGGCGGGAACATCTTGTCGAGCGTCGCCAGCAACAGGCCCAGCAGGAACCCCACCACGATGGTGATCGTGGGTTTGTACCGTTTCAGCACGCTCCCACCGTACTGCTGTCCGAGGCTGGGAGGAAGACACCGGCGCATTTCACGCGCGGGCCACCTACATGTGCGCAGGCCGGCAAAATTTCGGAATCCGAAGATCGTCGCGTACTGTTTCACATGGTGCAGGCGCGGCAATCCGGCCGCGCGGGGAGAGGGAGCCTACCTTGGTGAGGTGGAATCGCCTGCTCGCCGCCCTCGCGGCCGTCGCGCTCGGCCTCCCCGCCGCGGCGCAGGCCCGCAGCGAGAAGTCGCGCGTGGTGCAGAAGGCCCTGCGCCAGAGCGTCCGGGTCGAGGTGCAGGTCGCCGGCAAGCTGGTCCGCGCCGCCAGCGGCGTGATCGTCGCCGCCGAGGACGGGCACAGCTACGTGCTCACCAACCAGCACGTGGTGCAGCGCGAAGGTCTGCGCGGATCGGCCACCTTCCTGGTGGTGGTCGAGCGCCCGAAGCTCCACCGCCTCGAGGCGAAGCTCGTTTCCGAAGGCGAGGTCCCCGACGAGGATCTGGCGCTCCTCACCATTCCCGAGCAGCTCACCCCGGTCGCCATCGCCGCCGAGGACGACGTGCAAGTGGGCGACGACGTCGTCGTGGTCGGGGCGCCCTACGGCAGATCCTTGAGCGTCAGCTCGGGCATCGTCAGCCAGCTCGAGGTCGACGAGGCCGATTCGCGACTCCAGCGCAGCATGAAGACCGACGCGCCCATCGGGTACGGCGCTTCCGGGGGAGGCGTGTTCAGCATCCCCTCGGGCAAGCTGGTCGGCCTGGTCGAGGGCTATCGCACCGCCAAGGTCGCCTTCGGCGGCGTCGCCGGGAACGACTTCTCCTTCGACGTGCCGATGCCGGGGGAGACGTTCCTCGCGCCTCCCGGCAAGCTGCGCGCCTTTCTCGCGCGCGCCGGGCTCGCCAGGCTGGCCGGGATCGAGGAGCCGCTGCCGGTCGACTCGCGCGCGGACCGGCGCCCGATGGCGGCCGGGTCTCCCCGGCGCTCGACCCTTCCCCCGCGCCCCCGCGCGCCGCGCCTGTAGCGCCGCGCTACAATCGCGCGCATGCGCGCCGACTGGGACACCTACTTCATGGAGATCGCGCGGGTCGTCTCCTCGCGCTCGACGTGCGATCGCAAGCACGTCGGAGCGCTGCTGGTGCGCGACCGCATGATCCTCTCCACGGGCTACAACGGTTCGATCCGCGGGATGCCCCACTGCGACGACGTCGGGCACCTGATGGAAGGCGGCCATTGCGTCGCGACCATCCACGCCGAGGCGAACTCGGTGCTGCAGGCCGCCCGCAACGGCGTGCGCATCGACGGCGCCGACCTGTACACCACCGCGAGCCCCTGCTGGCCGTGCTTCAAGCTCATCGCGAACGCGGGCATCAAGCGCGTCGTGTACGCGGAATTCTACCGCGACGACCGCATCTTCGACGTCGCCCGCCGGCTAGGGATCTCGCTCGTGGATCTCTCGGGAGAATCGGGTGCTTCGGCGCGGCAGTCGGTGAAAAGCTCATAACTTGACACCACCCCCGGGTGCGGGGAAAGGTCGCAGCAGCCGAGCGCTGGGTTTCTCCCCCGCTCGGCGAGGGGGCAAGCGGATGGTCGCGCGATCGTGGGCCGTGGCGCTCGTGCTAGCGGTGTCCGCTCCGATCCGCGCAGAGACGCCCCGCCAGCACGTCGCCGCCGCGCGCGCCGCCGAGAAGCGCTCCGAATGGCGCAAGGCCCTGCGCGAATGGCAGGCGGCATACCGCATGGAGATCAATGCGGAGTACCTGATCGGGATCGGCGACGCGTACTCGCATCTGGGCAACAAGGCCGAGGCGCGCAAGCAATACCAAGCGTACCTCGCCGACCCGCTCGCGCTGCCGGCCAATGCGGCGCGCGTGAAGGCGAAGATCGCGGCGCTCGACGGGCGGGCGGCCGGCGCTGCGATGGCGCTCGACCTTCCGGCACCCGCGGACCCGAAGGATAGACGAGTCGCCGCGGCTCCATCGCTGCCTCCCCTCGACGCGGCGGCGCTGGCGCCTCTGCCTCTCCCAGAGCTCGAGTTGCCCGCCGCGAAGACTGCCGCCGGAACGAAGAAGACCGACCTGGCGCTTGCGCTCCCCGATCTGCGCGGCATTGCGCCCACCGATCCAGCGAAGAAACAGCCGCCTCCGGCTGCGCAACCTCCGGCCGGAAAGCCGGCCCAGACACTCGCAGCCACCGCGCCATCCGCCGCAGCGAAGCCGGCGGTCGCCACGCCCCCGCCGCCGACGGAGCCGCGCAAGGCGCCGGTCGATGCAATCATGGCGGAAGCGCCGCGGCCCGCGCCCGCGGCGAGTGGCGCCCGCCGCACCGTCGCCTGGGTCGCCGCCGGCGTGGCGGTCGTCGCTCTGGGCGGAGGCGCGCTCGCGTACAGCAAGGCGTCGAGCACGCAGAGCGATCTGACGGGCTCGGTCCACGACGGGCCGGCGGCGAAATCGCTGCTCGATTCCGAGAAGCAGTACAAGACGCTGAGCTTCGTCGGGCTCGCGGGGGGCCTGGTCGCGGCCGGTGTCTCGGCAGCGCTCTTTGCCTTCTGAACCTCGCATCCAGAACGCCTGGCGCGACCTGTCGCGGCGGTTGGACCCGCCGCTTGAGTGGAGCGTATGACGCAGATGCCGATCCGCTGGAACGACTTGCGAAGCTTGTGCTGCGCGCTTGCGCTCGCCGCGGCGGGGTTTGCCTGCAGCGTCAACGAGATCGGAAAGATTCCGTGCCGCGATACGAGCAACTGCCCGAGCGACTATCCGACCTGTAGCGCCGCCGGTTTCTGCGTGGATAACGCCGCGGCCGCCCGGATCGACGTGGTCTCGGGCAACGCCCAGACCGCCGTGGTCGGAACAGCTCTGACGCAGCCGCTGGTGGTCAAGGTATCCGACACGAACGGCAATGCGGTGGCGAGCTTCGGCCTCGCGTGGGCCGTAACCGCGGGCACCGGCCAGGTTTCGATTGGAACGGCGACGACCAGTCCCGACGGGAAGGCCTCGATCACGGCGACCGTAGGCACCGTGGCCGGTGTGAACTCCTTCGGCGTGACGGGCTCCGGTGTCGCGGGCCAGACTTTCACCGCGACCGGACTTCCCGACAGCGCCACACAGCTCGCGCTCGGCGGCCCTACGTCGATCACCGCTGGTGATGCGCAGGCTTTCACGTTGACCGCGAAGGATCAGTACGGGAACGTCGCCACGGCGTACCGCGGCACCGTGACGTTCGCCTCGAGCGACGGCGCGGCTACGCTCCCGACCACGTACACGTTCTCGGCTGACGACTCCGGAATTCATCAGTTCTCGGTCACGCTGAAAACCGCCGGCGCACGGTCGGTGACCGCGGCCGACGGCTCGATTACGGGCACCCAGGCGGGTATCCTCGTCAACCCCGGTGCGACGACCAATCTGCTCGTGACCAGCTATCCTAGCCCCGCGAGCGCCGATATCGGCGGTTCGGTGACGGTCACCGCCAAGGACGCGAATAACAATACCACGCCGGCGTACACCGGCACCGTGCAGTTCACGTCTACGAACGGCAACGCGAGCCTGCCGGGCGAGTACGCCTTTACCGGGAACGGGGGCGACGCCGGAGTGCACACCTTCAGCGGTGTACATCTCAAGAAGGCGAGCCCGCCGACATTTTCGATTACCGTCACCGACACGGTGAATGCGGCCATTACCGGCAATCAGAGCGGAATTACCGTGAACCCGGGGGCGGCGAGCCAGCTCTTGCTGACCGGCTTCCCCAGTCCGGCCAGCGCCGATACCGGCGGCACGCTGACGGTCACCGCGGCGGACGCGAATGGCAACATCACGCCTGCGTACACCGGTACCGTCCAGTTCAGCTCGACGAATCCCAGCAGGACCCTGCCGGGATCCTACACGTTCACCGGAATCGGGGGAGACGACGGGGCGCACACCTTTGCGGGAGTGGTCCTCAAGAAAGCGAGCCCGCCGAGCTACTCGATCACGGCGACCGATGGGACAATCACGGGCAGCCAGACCGGGATCGTCGTGAATGCCGGCGCGACCACCAAGCTGCTGGTGACGGGCTTCCCGAGTACCGTATTCGGAGGAACGCCGGGCACGGTGACCGTCAGCGCGCAGGACGCCAACGACAACCCGACGCCAGCCTACACGGGCACGATCACCTTCGCCTCCGACAACCCGAACGCCATCCTTCCGGTAGACTACACCTTTACCGGAATCGGTGGCGACGACGGGACGCAGACCTTCAGTGGTGTGATTCTCAAGAAGGCGAGCCCGCCGAGCTATTTCATCAGCGCGACCGATACGGTGGCGACGAGCATCACCGGCAGCGAGACCGGGATCGCCGTGGATCCCGGCGCGACCAAGCTGCGCGTAACAGGCTTCCCGAATCCGGTGTTCGCAGGGACGCCAGGGTCCGTGATCGTCAGTGCGCAAAATGCAGACGACAGCACCGCGATGACTTATCGCGGCACCGTCCATTTCAGCTCCTCGGACGGGACCGCAATCTTGCCGCTCGACCATGATTTCACCGCGAGCGACGTCGGCGCGCATACGTTTTCGGCCGTCATCCTGAACGCGACGGACGGCGCGGCGTCGATCGCCGTGAACGACGCCGTGAACGGGGCCGTCACCGGCAGCCAAGCGGGAATCGTGGTGAACGCGGGTCCGCTCGGATTCGGCATGACGGCGACGGCGGTCTCCGGGGGCGCGAAAGACGGTCAGATTTTCATTTCCGGGGGTAGCCTCGTCGCTGCGGGCACGAACCCGCGCTCGAACACCTGGTTCTACAACCCCGCGGACTCGTCGCTCGCGGCTGGTCCCGCGCTGGCTTTTGCACGCGCATTCCACACCGCCACGCCCATCGGGGGCGGCCAGGTCCTCGTTGCCGGAGGCAAGTCTGGCGCGACCGGCTTCACGGAATTCGAGCTCTGTAGCCTGAACGACCCCACGCCCTCGTGCGCATCCACGGGAGGGACGGTGGCGACCTCGCGCTGCAATGCCGCGGCCGCGCTCGTCAGTGCGACGCAGGTGCTCGTCGCCGGCGGCGACATTTGCGCGGGTGCGACAGGAGTGGACACTTGGGACCTGTGGGACAGTACGGCGCCGACTACCCTGGTCAGCAATAATGGCGCGAACAATCTCAAGGTCCGGCGGCGCCTGCTCACGGCCACCGTCGTCGGAACTGGCAAGGTCTTGCTCGCGGGCGGAGCCGCGACCGCTACGGCAGACCTGTTCACCCTCGGCGCTCCGAGCACTGTCGCGGCGATCACGGGCGGAATGCTCGTCATACGAGTCGGCCATACCGCCACGGTCCTCACTTCGAGTGTTGCTACGACAGCATGTCCGACCGGTTCGGCGACGAACTCCTGCGTTCTCATCGCGGGAGGCACCTCGGTCGCTGGCAAGACGTGGGAAGTCTATGACCCTTCCACGAACACCTTCCCGACGACCACCCGTGCGTCTATCGGGAACGACCTCGCGACTCCGCGCTCGAATCATGCCGCGGCGGCTTTTGCGGACGGCAAGGTGCTGCTCGCGGGCGGCACCGATGGATTGATTGCCCTGAAAACGACGGAGATCTTCGATCCGGCGGCACTCGCGCTGACCTTCGGCTTGGGGCCTGGCTTGCAGCTGCAACGGTCGAGGGCGGCTGCCGCGTACTCACCGGCACAGAACGTGCTGGTGCTCGTCGGCGGCAGCGCGGTCGGGCCGTCGACAGAGCAGGTCACTACGCCGTAGCGCCGCCGTGGCGCAGCGTTTGGCAACGGAAAGTCCGCGATCCCAGGCTTGACCTCAGGCCCCCGCAGGCCAATTACTCGGCGCGTGGCGGCGAATTCACATCTGCCCGCGGTGTCCCCGGAGCGCGCGCTGCTGCTCGAGCGGGCGGCCGGGACGCTCGCCCACGAGGGCAAGAACCCGCTGCACAACATGGTGCTGCACGTTCAGCTGCTCGCGGAGAAGATGCGCGAAGAGGGCCGCGGGGGCGCCCCGGCGGAGCGGCACCTGCAGGCGCTGCGCGACGGGATCGGCAGGGTCGATGCCCTGCTCAAGGCCTTCTCCGATCTCGCGGCGCCCGCGCACCTGCCGCCCGACCTGGGGGCGGCGATCTCTCGCGCGCAGCTCCTCTTCGGATCCGAGGCCCGCCGGGGGAGCGTGGCCGTGATGCAGCGCGGTCCCGCCTCGGTGCCGGTGCAGGCCGATCCCGCTTTCCTGTCCGATCTCGTCTGCCACGCTTTCCTCGCGGCCGTCGCGCTGGCGCGCGACGGAGCGCTGCACATCGCCGTCGGGGCCGATGGCCCGCGCGCCCGCCTCGAGCTCCGCTGCGAGGGCGGCGCCCCCCGCCGGGAGGACGCGGCCCCTCACCTCGAGGCGGTGCGCCGCCTGGCATCCGAGGCTGCGGCCGAGCTGTCGGCCGACCTTGCACCAGCGGCGCCCGCTCGGCTCTCGCTCTCTTTCGCCCATCCGAGGTAAGGCAACCGACCGCCCCATGCCCATCGAGACGACTCCCATCCGCAGCCTGAAGGCGCGCGTCCTCGTCGTGGACGACGATGCGTCCACCCGCGAGGTCTTCGGCGAGCTGCTGCAGCGCTGGGGCTACGACGTCGAGCAGACGGGCGACGGCCACGATGCCCTGAAGATCACCGCGGAGCGCCACCCCGACGTCATCATCAGCGATCTGGTGATGCCCAAGTTGGACGGCCTGGCGCTCACCCGCGCGCTGCGCGAGGAATCGCCGGACACGCCGGTCATCATCATCACCGGCAAGGGGACCATCGACGCCGCCGTCGAGGCGGTGCGCGAAGGCGTCTTCGACTTCGTCGAGAAGCCGCTCGATCCGGCGCGCCTCAAGGTGATCCTCCAGCGCGCCCTGGAGAAAAGAGAGACCGAGCACGAGATGCAGGTGCTGCGGCGCCGCCTGGGCCAGGTGGATGCCGGAGTGGGCCTCGTCGGCCAATCACCCGTGATGCGCAAGGCGATGGACCTGGTCGAGAAGGTCGCGCCGAGCAAGGCGAGCGTCGTCATCACCGGGCAGTCGGGCACCGGCAAGGAGATGATCGCGCGCGCCATCCACCAGCTCTCCCCGCGCCGCGAGAAGCCGTTCATCGCCATCAACTGCTCGGCGATCCCCGCCGGCCTGATGGAGAGCGAGATGTTCGGCCACGAGCGCGGCGCGTTCACCGGCGCCGATCAGCGCCGCTTGGGGGCCTGGGAGCTCGCCGACGGCGGCACGCTCTTCCTCGACGAAGTGGGG
>JBJMQJ010000216.1:0-10378 GCA_045802765.1 Myxococcales bacterium | reverse complement strand
CGTGATCGCCCACAGCATGGGCGGGCTTGACGCCCGATACGCCATCTCGCGGCTCGGGCTGGGCGAGCGGGTGGCCTCGCTCGTCACCATCGGCACGCCGCACCAGGGGACGCCCGTCGCCGACCTCGGCGCTGGGATCGTCCCGGCGGGAGTCTCGCGCGCGCTCTCCAAGGTGCTCGACGTGCGCGCGCTGCACGACCTCACCACGGGCTCGCTCGAGCGGTTCAACCGGGACGTCCCGGACGCGGCGGGCGTCGCGTATTGCAGCGTGGTGGGGCGCAGCGCTCTCTCGCACACCAATCCGCTCCTGTGGCCGAGCCACGCTTATTTGAGCGCGCGCTCGGGCGCGAACGACGGCCTGGTGCCCTCGGCGTCGCAAGGTTGGGGGAAAGTCATCCGCGAAGTCGAGGCCGATCATTGGGCCCAGATCGGGTGGTCGCTCCGGTTCGACGCCGTCGGCCTGTACGAGGACATCCTGCGGGAGCTGGTCGGACTGGGGTTCTGAGCCGTCAGCCCTCCGACAGCGCCCGCGCCGGATCCAGCGCCGCGGCGGCGCGCGCGGGAAAGAACGCTCCGGCAAGCGAGGCGGCGACCGCGATCACCACGCCCAGGAGCACGTGGGTGGGGCGGAAGTCGAAGAAGGTGTCGGGCTTGAAAGGGAATTGCGGCAGGCCCGTGCGGGCGATCCGATCGACGAGAAGTCCGCCGAACCGCGCGAGCGCGACGCCCAGGGCGCCGCCGAAGACGCCGGTGACGGCGGCCTCGGCGAGGATGAGCGTGGCCACGTCACTGCGCGTCGCGCCCACCGCGCGCATGACGCCGATCTCGCGCGTGCGCTCGCGCACCTCGGCATGGAATGCCTGGGCGATGTTCACGGCGGCGAGCGCGGTGATGAGCGCGGCGAGCAAGGAGAGCGCGAGCGTGACCAGCTCCACGGCCGCGCCGATCTGCAGGGCGCGGTTGCGCTCGCTCTCGTCGAGGTCGAGGCCCATGCGCTTCACGGACGAGGCGATCTCGCCGACCTGCTCGGACCGCTGCGCACGGACGAGCACGCTCGAGTACCCGGCCGAGTCCTGCCCGAAGCGCGCATTGATCCGCCGCACCGCCTCGATGGGCATGGAGAGGCCCGCCAGCGGCGCGCGATCGGAGAAGCCCGCCATCCGCAGCGAGGCTTCGTACGATCCGGTGAGCGTCTTGCCGGCCACGTAGCTGCGACCCAGCTCGATGGGGAACTGGAAGCCGACCAGCATGCTGTCGGTCAGGGTCGGCAGCCCGCGCTGCGGCGCGAAGACCTTGTTGTAGATCTCGAGGAGGCGCCGGTTGACGACCACCGGGATCGGCTTGTCCTCGCCCGCGTCGACGAAGGGAAGGCGCGCGTCGGCGCCGATGAGATCCGGCGAGATGCCGACCCCGACCACCTCGAGGCCCATCCGGATCTCGCGGCCGAAGAAGAGCCCGTTGTAGCGGGTGACCGCCGGCACGCGCAGCGCCAGGCGCGGGAACGCCTCGGCCACGCCCGGGACCTCGCGCAGGCGCGCGAGCGTCGCGTCGTCGAGCCGCACCTCGCCGAAGAGCGACCCGACGCCGACCTGCGGCACCACCACCTCCAGCTCGCGCGCCGAGACCGGGAACACGTCGCGGACGACGCGCTGCACTCCGCGGCCGAGCGCGAGGAAGAAGACCAGGCAGCCGATCCCCAGCGCCACTCCGCCTGCGCTGACCGCCAGCGCTCCCAGCTCGCGGGAGAGGTTCGCATTGGCGAGCTTCCAGAGCCGCGCCGGCTTCACGCGGATCCCTCCAGGCGCGGGTCGGGGAACAGCGCCCCCTCGCGCAGCACCAGCACGCGGCTCGCCGCCCGCGAGACGCGCACCTCGTGCGTCACCACCAGGAGCGTCATCCCGTCGCGGTGCAGCTCGCGGAACAGGTCGATGATCCCCTCGCCGGTGCGCGCGTCGAGGTTGCCCGTCGGCTCGTCGGCGAGCAGCAGCGGCGGGCGCGAAAGGAGCGCGCGGGCGATCGCCACCCGCTGGCGTTCCCCGCCGGAGAGCGCGGTGGGGCGCGAGGTGGCCTTGTCGGCGAGGCCGACGCGCGCGAGCCCTTCGCGGGCGCGGCGCTCGGCGTCTGGGACGCCGTCGCCGAAGTAATCGGGGAGGAGAACGTTCTCCAGCGCGGTCAGATCGGCGAGGAGGTTGAAGCTCTGGAAGACGAATCCGATGCGGCCGTGGCGCAATGCCGCGAGGCGCGCGTCGGACAGCTCGCGTAGCCGCTCGCCCAGCACCAGCACCTCGCCCTCGTACGCGCGATCCAACCCGCCGATGACGTGCAGCAGCGTGCTCTTCCCGGACCCGCACTGGCCCTCGACGGCGACGAACGCGCCGTCGCCGACGGTGAGCGTAAGGCCGCGCCAGAGGTCCTGCGGCGCGCCGCCCGGCTCGCGGGGCGGATAGCGCTTGCGCAGCGCCCGGAGCTCGATCGCGCTCACGGCTTCCCCGCAGCGATGGCGACGGAGATCTCCGCATCGACTCCTTGCGCGCCGGGCAGCGCGGTCGCGGTCAGCCGCACCGGCGCGAGCGGCTCCAGCACCTGGCTGACGACCGAACGGGCCACGTACGCCTGCGGCCCCGATCCGTAGGCCGATTCCGGCAGCGCCCGGACCTTCCCGGCGAGCTGGCCGAAATCGAGCAGCAACGCCGCCCCCTGGTCTTGCTCCAGGACGGGAGAGCGCTGCTCGCCCGGCGCGAGCTGCTCGGGCTGGATTCCTCCGCCCAAGAGATACGCCACCGGCTTGCCGCCGAGCTCGCGCACGCCGAAGCGGGGCCCCTCGCCGCCGGGATAACGCACCTGCCATCCCGATCCAGCGCGCGACGCCTGCGCTCCGACGCGCGGCAGCGCGCGGGCCGCCGCATCGAGAGCGCGCTCGAGGCGAGGCCGGTCGGCGACGGGCGCGAGCGCCACGACCTGGAAGATCTCGAAGGGGCTGTGCCGCCGCCAGTCGAGGAAGCCGAAGTCGACCAGCGCGCCGAGGTTCGCTCGCGGGGCGAGCGCGACCGAGAGGGCGGCTCCGGGCAGCAGCGAGGCCGCGATCTCCTGGGTGAGCGGATCGCCGAGCTGCGCGAGCGCCGCCGCGAGCTCGGGGATTCGCTTCGCCTGACGGAGCACTTCGGCCGGCTGCAAACCGGCGCGCGCCACCAGCGGCGCGTCGCGGGGTAGGAAGCGCACCAGCGCTCCGCCGCCGCCCGGCAGCGTCGCCTGGGTCCGCTGCGCGTCCGGCGGCGAGGCCTGGAAGAAGAGCTTGCTCGCGAGACCGCCGGAAGTTCCGGTCAGGCCGATGGCCAGATCTCCCGGGAGCCGCCGCGACGAGATCCGTTCGAGCAGGCCCGATCCCGCGGGGGCGAAGATCGTCAGATCCTGGCCCCCGAGCTGCTTGCGGGCGGCCGCGAGCCGCGCATCCTGCGCCAGCGATTGTTCCGGTGCCCGCTCCGCGGCCGCGCCGACGTCGGCGGCCGGGTCCGGACCGCGCGCCAGAACGGCGTATCCCCGCACCACGGCGAACGCCACCCGGTCGGGTTCGCCTTCGCGGGAGTACACCGCGACGCGCGTCTTGCCGCGCGGCTCGTCGTGGCGCACCGCGAAGGCGGCGCGTTCGCGCAGGAGGCGATCGACGGTCTGGGTGAACAGTTCAGCCTTGGTGAGCGGCAGCGCGGCGACCCATCCGGGGCGACCCGCCGCCGAGAGCAGCACCAGCGCGGCGGCCCTGTCGGGATCGAGCCCTGAGGAGACCTGGCCGTCGCGCGAGAGCGGATCGAAGCCGAGCTGCGACGCCATCGCTCGGCGTGAATCGCCGAGCTGCTCGCCTCCGGGTAGCTGCGCCGCGCGCTGGAGGAGGGCCGACACATCTTGCGCCACGCCGGCGAGAGGCGCCGTGACCACCGCCCCCTGCGCCGGCCCCGGGAGAAGCTCCTCGGCCGACTTCGCGCTTCGCTCGCGCGCGCAACCCGCCCAGCAGATCAGCAGCGCGAGCGGGAGCCGCCGCATGGAGCGCGGTCCTAGAACTCGCCGCGTCGCGATCGCACCATCCGCTGGAAGCGGGGGTTCCGGCTCATCGACCACAGGTAGGCGCCCTCCAGCGCCGCCACCCCGAGGAGCAGCGGGGGGAAGAGCGCCAGGCTCGCAACCGTTCCCACTCCCAGCCCGATCAGGTTGGGCTTCATCAGGAAGGCGTCCTTGACGAACCCGTCGCCGGAGGCCATGGCGCGCTTACTGGACGCCGACCTTCTTGCCGATGGTCTTGTCCCCGCCGCCGGTCTCGGCCGGACCCTCCAGGCCCATCTCCTGCTTGAACTGCTTGAGCAGCTCGCCGGCGCGGATCTTCTCCGCCTCTTCCTCGATCTTCATTCCCTGCGTATCGACGTTGGAGAGCGCCATGTCCATGCGGGCCTCGTTGACCGCGGTGGTCTCCTGGATCTTCTGCAGCATCTCGTCATGCGTCGCGTCGATCCCGGCGACCTGGAAGCTCTCCATCGCGTCGGCCACCTTGCTCTGCCACTTCGCGCGCCTCGCGTCGCGCAGCGCCTGCATCGCCTCGTTGGTCTTGCGGTCCTTCTCGCGCATGAACGCCTGCTTCACCTGCATTGCCTTGTCATAGGCCTGCCGGGCGGCCGAGAGCTGCTGCTCGTTGCGCAGCATCGCCCCCCGCAGCGTCTGCAGCTGCGTGGCGTAGGTGGTGGCGATGTCCTCGCGGCTGGCCTGCAAGGCGGCCTTCACCTTGGAGGTGAGGTCGACGCTGTCGTTCTTGTACTTCTGGTTCTCCTTCTCGAGCAGCGTGACGTTCGCCTTCACCATGGCGATCGACTCGTTCATCTTCGGGACCTGGTCGTTCAGGTCACGGATGTTCTGCTCGAGGATCATCTCCGGATCCTCGGCGGCGGAGATCATCCAGCCGAACATGGAACGCATCGCGCGCCTGAAACGCTGCCACATGGGAACGACCTCGTTGTCTCGGGAGGCGCGAGACAGGTATCAAGAGTTGCGATGGCTGGCAAGGACGCGCCCGCTCTGCAAACCGCCGTGGTTCCGCACGGCTGCGCGGTTCCCGGCGAGGCGTTTCCCGACTGGGCGCGCGACTTCGGCCGCGCCGCGCCGCTCGAGCTGGAGATCGGCCCCGGACGGGGTGCCTTCGCGCTCGATCACGCCGCCGCGCACCCCGAGGTCGACCTCGTCTGCATCGAGACTCGCCGCGCCGACTGCGACCTGATCCGGTCGCGCGCGGCGGAGCGCGGGCTGGCGAATCTCGTCGTGCTGCAAGGCGACGCCAAGCTCCTCCTGCCCCGGCTGTTCGCGCCCGGATCGCTCTCGTCGCTGCACGTGCAGTTCCCCGATCCGTGGTGGAAGAAGCGGCACAACAAGCGGCGGATGGTCGACGTCGAGCTCGCCGCGCGGATGCGCCTCTTGCTCCGCGCAGGCGGCTCGGTCGACTTTCGCACCGACGTCCGCGCGTATGCCGAGGCGGCGCTGGGCACCTGGGAAGAGGCGGGCTTTACCAACGCGGCCGGACCCGGGCGGCTGTCGCCGGAACCGCCCGAGGTGCTGTCGACGCGCGAGCGCCGGTACGCGCGCACGGGGCAGCCCGTGTACCGGGCGCGATTCCTGAATCCCGGCCCGCCGCCGGGCGAGCTGCGCCTCGATCGCGCCGGGCGGACTGGCCGTGAATGGACGGACGTGCGACGGAAGTGATTGCGCCGCGCGCCGCCAACCGGTACTGCGCACGCATGCGACGCGCCGCGCTCCTCCTCTGCCTGTTCGCGTGCAAACCGGCAGCGCCGCCTCCGGGCGCGGCCGGTCCCGTCGAGGCCGTCCAGGAATTCGCGGCAGCGCTGCAACGCGGCGACCCCGCCGGCGCCCACGCGCTGCTCTCCTCGCGCACGCAGCGGGAGGCCGAGCAGATTGCCGCGCGGGCGCGCACGGTGGCGGGCGACGCGGGCGGGGTCCCCGAATCCGGACGGCAGATGCTGTTCGGCTCGGCGCTCCCGCAGGGAAAGGCTGACGTCCACGAGATTTCACGGCAGGCAGACGTCGCGCAGATCGAGGTGGTCGACAAGTCCGGTCGCGCGCGCACCTACCGGGTCGTGCGCGAGGGCGGCCTGTGGAAGGTGGACCTCGACCTTCTGAGCGCGGACGGCGGCGGCTGAGCGGCTGCCCGCCGGCCTTGTCCCGCGGGCGGGACGGGGCTATCTGTCCAGGCGGAGGGCGCCATGGCCGACCTGCTACATCCGCCCGACGTCGAGCAAGGCGACTTGCAAGAAGAGCCTCAGGACCCAGGAGACTTCGAGGTCGCGGGAACGGCGGCGGACGCGCTCGAGGCAGACCTCCTCTGGCGCGCGCTGGAGGACGCGGGGATCCCCGCCATCGTCCGTTCTCCCCGCAGCGACTTCGCCGGGAAGCTGGACGCCCCGGTCGATCTGTTCACCTTGCTGGTCCCTGTCCGCGACCTCGCCCAGGCGCGCTCCCTGCTCACCGAGCGCCGTGCCGCGCTGGAATCCGACCCTGACTCCGCTGCCCGCGCCGCCGAAGAAGCCGAAGCCGCCGAAGAATCAAACAGCACTTGAACGACTACAACACGGAGAGCACGGAGCCGTTTTTCCAAAAACCTCCTCGGTGTGCTCCGTCGTGCAATTGGTTTGGACGGGTCAGCGCGAGGCGGTGAGTTGCTTGACGCGGGCCTGGGCGTCGAGGGGAACGACGAGGGCCACCCCGTCGACTGGCCACTTCTTGTACTCGCGCTGCCTGTCGAGGAAGCGCGTCAGCTCCAGGTCGATCACGCGGTGCTCCTCGCCGAACGAGGCGTGGCGCACGTACAGCTGCCCATCCTTCCGCACCACGAATCCCATGTGCGAAACGCGCACTACCCGCTTGGGATCTTGCTGCCGGACCACCAGCAGGATGGAACCGGGCTCGATGCTGCCGGCGCGCTTCTTCGCCTGGTCGAGCGTCAGGTAGTGGATGGCGAACTCGCCCTGCGGAACCTTCGCCGGCGAGAGGCGCCGCAGGGCGGGCACCTTCTCCCATTGGGCACGGCGCAGCGCCAGCGCGGTCGAAGCGGCGCGCGGCTCGACCGTGCGCGTCTCCTCGCGCAGATAGCCCTTCGCCGCGTTCGACGGCAGCCACTGCGCCTCGGTGAAATGGTTCCGCGTGGCAAAGCTCACCTTGGGCGGGTCGCCGGCGTAGCGGATGTCGTCGAGGACCGTGCGCGCGCGGTCGAGCGACTTGGCGTTGGCCATCGCCAGCACCGTCTCCACGAAGGTCTGGCAATCGACCTTGTCGACGCGCCAGCGCGGCTGCGGTTCCACGCCGCTCCCCTCGCCGAGAGGGTACTCGCCGTACGGCACGCCGACGAACAGCGCGGAGAGCCTCTCGACGCGCTCGCCGATCGCGGGCACCAGGTGCGCGTCGGCGATGGCGCGGTCGAGCTGCTGCTCCGACATCTGCAGCACGGGGGCGGCGGCGAGGAGGAGCGCGAACGCGAGCATGCGAGCAGCCTAACCGACTCGCGGAGGGGACACCATGAATAGCAGACTGGCGTGGTGCGCCACTGGGGGACACCATTCCAGACTAGCCACTCCGCGACTCATGGTGTCCCCTCCACAGTTGCCATTGGGGGACACCATTCCAGACCAGCCACTCCGCGACTCATGGTGTCCCCTCCAAGTGTCCCCTCCGCGGTTGGCCGGTTCTTTGACAGAGGGGACTGCTTGCTCTACCGAAGTTGAGAGTGCACGCGACCTGCCGACCCGCCGCCTGCCTGCTCGTCCTGCTTGCGGCGGGCTGCGGTCCGGTCCGCGCGACCTCCGTCGTCGGCGACGCCGAAACCGCCGTCGCCCGGGCCCGCGCCGCGGACGGCGAGCGGCTCGCGCCGTACGAGACGATCGCGGCCGAGCTGTATCTGGAGAAGGCGCGCGAGCAGCGGGGGCGCGCCCAGTACGGCGCGGCCGAGGACCTCGCCCAGCAGAGCCTGCGGTTCGCGCGCGATGCGGTCGAGCGCGCGGGCGAACAGCGCGGCCGTGTCGGCGCCGCCCCCGCGCCGACCTCCCCAGCGACGGTGACGCGCCCGCCGCCTTCGCCCGAGCAGCCGGCGCCGAGGAACCAGTAGGATGCGCCGCTCTCATTGGGCCTTCCTGCTCGCGCTGTGCTCCTGCGCCACGGGGGGCGCCGTGCGCGAGCGGATTCGCGCCGTCGAGAACGACCTGGCGGTCGCGCGCAAGCAGCGCGCGGACCAATGCGCGCCGCGCGAGCTGGCCGCCGCCGAGGCGAACCTCCGCTTCGCGGAGGTGGAGCTGTCGCAGGGGAACGGCGGCCGGGCGGACGACCACGTGGCCATCGCGCAGCGCGCCGCCCGCGCCGCGGTCTCCGGCTCGCAGCAGTGCGGGGCGGTGAGCGTCGTCATCCGCGAGCAACCCGGCCGGCCGGTCGCCAAGGTGGCGATGACCGATTCGGACGGCGACGGCGTTCCCGACGTGGAGGACTTCTGCCCCGAAGTGCCCGGGCCTGCGTCGAACCACGGCTGCCCCTTGAGCGGCGATCGCGACCGCGACGGCATCACCGACGACATCGACCGCTGCCCCGACCAGCCGGGCCCGAAGGAGAACTTCGGCTGCCCGTGGCCGGATCGCGACCGCGACGGCGTAGCCGACAAGGACGACCGCTGCCCCGACGAGCCCGGCCCCAAGGAGAACTTCGGCTGCCCGCGCAAGCAGACCTTGATCATCGTGCGCAAGGACCGGATCGAGCTGAAGCAGCAGATCCACTTCGCGCCGAACAAGGCCGTGATCCTCAAGGACAGCTACCGCGTCCTGCGTCAGGTCGGCCGCGCGCTCAAGGACGCTCCGCGGGTCATCGTGCGCGTCGAGGGGCACACCGACAACGTCGGGTCGCGCGACCACAACTTGAAGCTGTCGCAGCAGCGCGCCGACTCGGTGAAGGAGTTCCTCGTCCGCCAGGGTGTGCTGCGCTCCCGCATCGTCTCCGAAGGGTTCGGCCCGACGCGTCCGATCGCTCCGAACACCAATCGCGCCGGACGCGCCGCCAACCGTCGCGTGGAGTTCCGCATCGTCGAGCCGGCGCCCGCTCCGGCGGGGGCGGGCCAGACGGCGCTGCCTGCGCAGACCGCGCCGCCGGCGCAGGCGTCGCCCGCGCCGTCCACGAGCGCTCCCGCGGCGGCTCCGCCCGCGCAGCCGGCTCCGCCAACGGAGGCGACTCCCCCGCCCCAGACCGCGCCGCCAACCGAGGCGCCGCCAGCGGGTCAGACCACTCCGCCCAAGGGGCCCGGCAGCGGGCAGTGACTCCGCCGCTGCGCGCAGGCACCGCCGAGGCGCCCGACGGCGCGGTGCTGTACTGGCGGGCCGAAGGGACGGGGCCTGCGCTCCTCTGCTCGAACGGAATCGGCGTCTCGACCTTCTTCTGGCGAAGGCTCGCGCAGCACTTCGCGCCGACCCACACCGTGGTGACCTGGGACTACCGCGGGCACGGCCGCACGCCCGTCCCCGAGCACCCCGAGGGCGTGACCGTGTCGCAGTGCGCACGCGACCTCTGGACGGTAGCGGACCGCGTCGGCGCGACCGAGGCGGTGCTGCTCGGGCACTCGATGGGCGCGCAGGTCTCGCTCGAGGCGTACCGCCTGCGCCCCGGCGGAGTGCGCGCGCTGGTACCGGTGTTGGGAGCCGCGGGCGGAGTCTTCTCCAGCTTCCTGGGCGGCGCGGCGCTGACGCCGTTGCTCACCCTTCTGCTCGAGGTCGGCGCCCGCAACGCGTCCCTCGCCGAGAGAGCGCTGCGCGCGGTCCTCCAGCTGCCGTTCGTCTGGCAAGCGATCCGGGCGCTCGGCATGGTCCATCCGGACCTCTGCCCGCGCGAGGAGTTCGAGCCCTACTTCCAGCACCTCTCGCAGCTCGATCTGCGGGCCTACTTCGCCCTCGCGCGGGACCTCCTCTCGCACGACGCCAGCGCGCTGCTGCCCGAGGTGCGGGTCCCGACGCTGGTCATCGCAGGCGAGCGCGATCTGTTCACGCCCATCGCGCGCTCGCGCGAGCTGGCGGAGCGCATCCCGGGGGCCGAGCTGCTGGTCGTTCGCGGCGGCACGCACGCCGCCCTCGTCGAGCAGCCCGAGCTAATCTCCCTCGCGGTGGAGAAATTCCTCCGGCTCCACGGAGTCGCCTGACCGCTTCTGGCCTTATTTCTGCCGGTAGGTGATCCGGCCGCGGGTCAGGTCGTAGGGCGACAGCTCCAGCTTGACCCGGTCGCCGGGCAGGATGCGGATGCGGAACTTGCGCATCTTGCCGGAGGCGTACGCGAGCACCGAGTGCTTGTTGTCGAGCTCGACGCGGTAGTT
>JBJMQJ010000215.1:0-6369 GCA_045802765.1 Myxococcales bacterium | reverse complement strand
GGAGAGATGCATTCGCGCGGAAGCCTACGCCAGGTTCGCGCTCCCGGTCTGGCGTTCTAGGGGCACACCTCGTGGCAGCCGCAATGCGGAGGCGTGCACGAGTACGTGTGGCAAGTCTGGTTCAGCGGGCAGATATCGGACCGCTCGCCCGGACAACGTCACCGGCACGACAGGTCCGGCGAGGCTGGGGGCCGCGACTTGCATCGCGGCGCGGCGCGCGCGATATGGGCGCGCATGCTCCCCATCGACCTCTCGGGCAAGCGGGCGCTCGTCGCGGGCGTGGCCGACGACGCCGGTTTCGGGTTTGCCATCGCCAAGGCGATGGCCGAGGCCGGCGCATCGATCTGCGTGGGCACCTGGCCGCCCGCGCTGAACATCTTCGAGAACCTCCTCCGCCGCGGGAAGATGGACGAGTCGCGCAAGCTGTCGGACGGCAAGACGCTGGAGTTCGAGCGCATCTACCCGCTCGACGCCGCCTACGATCGCCTGGAAGACGTTCCCGAGGACGTGCGCGGCAACAAGCGGTACGCGGAGCGCGGAGACTTCTCCATCGCGGGACTGGCAGCGCAGCTGGTCAAGGACTTCGGGGAAAAGCCGCTCGACATCCTCGTGCACTCGCTCGCCAACGGGCCCGAGGTGAAGAAGCCGCTCCTGGAGACGAGCCGGGCCGGGTACCTGGCGGCGATCAGCGTCTCCGCGTACTCGCTGGTGGGGCTCCTCGCGCGCCTCGGGCCGCTGATGCGCGAGGGCGGTTCGGTCGTGTCGCTCACGTACATGGCCAGCGAGCGGGTGGTGCCTGGCTATGGCGGGGGCATGTCCTCCGCCAAGGCGGCGCTGGAGAGCGATACGCGAACGCTCGCGTACGAGGCGGGGCGCAAGTACGGTCTGCGCGTGAACACCATCAGCGCCGGTCCGTACGCTTCTCGCGCCGCGAGCGCGATCGGCTTCATCGACGAGATGGTGAAGTACTACGCGCAGAATGCGCCGCTGCCGCAGGAGCTGTCCGCCGCCGAGGTCGGGAATGCGGCGGCCTTCCTCTGCAGCCCACTGGGGAACGGCGTCACCGGAACGACGGTCTACGTGGACAAGGGCTACCACGCCATGGGCCGCACCGTGCCCTAGAGGATCATCCGCCGCCGCGCGGCGCCGCGGAAAGGATTCGATCGAGCACTCCGCGCAGATCGTCCTCGTCCTCGCGCGTGAGCGCGCCTCTGTGCTTCCAGACCACCCGCGCGTCGCGATCCAGCACCAGCATGGTCGGAAGCACCGCGATCGAGAACGCGCTCGAGGCGGTGCCGTCGTCGAGCACGACGGGGAACTCGAGCCCGTTCTTGACGAGGAATTCCTTCACCTGCGACTCGCGGTCGTCGCCCGGATCGTCGGTGTCCACCGAGTAGAGGTCCACTCCGCGTGCCTGGTAATGGCGCCACACCTTCTGGATGCGCGGCATGGACACGCGGCAGGGCACGCACCAGGTGGCCCAGAAATCGACCACCGTCACCCGGCCCTTCTCGATCGCAGCCTCGCCTTTTCCGCCGAGGAGCGGCAGGGATATGCGCGGCGCCGCGGGCGCGTCCTTCGCAGCCTGTTGCGAACGTCCGCGCGAGACGGCGACGACCAGCACGGCGGCCGCGGCGACGGCCACCAGACCCCAGAGGAAGCGGTCCGCGGCGCGAGACGTTCCGGCGGGCATGGGACCGGTACGATGCGGGCGCCCCCCCGCTGCGTCAAGCCGTCCGGAAACTGGCCGGAGCGGCGGCCGCGTGGCAGCGTCCGCCGCATGGGCAAGGCGCTCCTGCTGGCGCTCGTCGCGGCCGTCGTCGTCGCCTTCCTCGTACCGTTCGAGGGACAGACGCTCTGGCAACGCGCTGAGCGGCGAGGGATCCCGGCCGCGGCCTCGCGGGCGGTGCGCGTCGCGCTCCGTTGGTTCGGCGAAGCGCACTCGAAGCGCTCGCACCTCGCCGCGGCGCCCAACGCGGCCGCCGGACGCCGCGCTCCCGATTCCGGCGCGGATCGCATCCTCAAGGCGCCGCCCAAGGAGCGGCTCTCGCCGGACGACCGCGCTTCGCTCGATCGGCTCGTGCACTCGCGCGCCCGCTGAGCGGCGCGGCAACCGGCGCCCGGATGGGCGCAACGAAGCGCGTTGGACGCCGGCCGGCGGCGCCGCCATGCTACGAAGGCCCGCACATGGCGGACTTCTTCGGCATTCCGCGCCGGCGGCTGCCCATCGCGATCGCGATGGTGCTGTTGCTCGCCGTTACCCTCGTCTGGCTGCAGGGGAAATTCGACCAGAGCGACGTGAAGAAGGGCATCGCGCTCGCGCTCGACCACCGCCCCGCCGGCCGCGGCGGAAGGAGCGTCTTCGATGGATTGATGGCGCTGGGCCGCGGCGACCCGCGTTGCGACGGCAAGGTAGTCAGCGGGCTACTCGGAGACGTGGACGTCCGCTGCATCCTCCCCGGCGAGCCAGACACCGAGTACGAGTTTCGCGTCCTCCTCGACGGCAAGCGCCCTCCCCGCCCGGCGAGTCCCCCCGCCGAGCGCCTCGTCAGCCAACTCCAGCGCTGAACGTCCGGAATCGGACTCGCGTTGCGGCCCCGTGCAGGCGTTGTCAGCTTGCGGCCGGGCGGGTGGCACGCCCCGCCGGAGGACGGGCATGTTCGCCGCACTGATCGCCGCAGCCGCAGCCGCCGCCGCTCCGCAGGCGGCGAAGATCTGGACGGAAGCCCAGGCGAGCCCGGCGCGCCCCACTGCTCCGCCGCAATCCATCGCGCAGCTCGTGAAGCAAGCGATGCCCGCGGTGGTAGGCATCGTCGCCGTCACTGCCCGGGGGGAGCCGGAGGACCCGTTCCATGACTTCCTCGAGCGGATGTACGGTTCGGGTGGCGCACGCGAGCAGCCGGTGCGCGGCATCGGCACCGGCTTCTTCATCCGCTCGGACGGCCTGGTCGCGACCAACGGCCACGTGGTGGAAGGCGCCACCGAGATCACGGTGCAGGTCGGCGAGGACGAGCGCGCGCTTCGGGGCGTGCTGGTGGGAAAGGACGAGCCGACCGATCTCGCGCTGGTGAAGGTCGAAGGCGGGCCGTTCCCGGTGCTCAGCCTGGGGGACAGCGAGGGAATCGAAGTGGGTGAATGGGTGGTGGCGATCGGGAACCCTTTCGGGCTGTCGCGCTCGGTGACCACCGGGATCGTCTCGTACAAGGGCCGGCGGGACGTGAATCCCTCCGGCCGGCCCGGGTACTACGACTTCATCCAGACGGACGCGGCGATCAACCCCGGCAACTCGGGCGGGCCGCTGCTCGACGCGCGCGGCGCGGTGGTGGCCATCAACGCCGCCGTGAACCCTGCCGGTCAGGGGATCGGGTTCGCCATCCCCATCCACATGCTCAAGGAGATCGCGCCGCAGCTGGAAAAAGGACACGTCGTCCGCAGCTGGATGGGCATGTCCGTCCAGGACCAGCTGGGTCCCGATCTCGCCGAGTGGTTCGGCGTGCCGGGCGGCAAGGGCGTCGTGGTCACCGACGTGGCGGACGGCGGACCCGCGGCTCGCGCCGGAGTCCGCCCGGGCGACGTGGTCGTCTCCTTCGAAGGAGACCCGGTCACCGAGAGCTACCGCCTCCGCTGGTTGACGGCGAATGCCGGGCCCGGGCGCACGGTGAAGATGGGCATCTGGCGCGATCGCAAGCTGCGCACGGTCGCGATCGCGCTCGCCGAGAAGCCGGGCAATGCGCCTGCTGAGCGCCCGACCCCCGCGGTTGCGATCCGCAAGGAACAGGAGCCGTTCGGGTTGTCGGTCGACGAACAGCCCGGTCGCCCCGGCCTCCGCGTCGCTGCCGTCGACCTGCGCAGCGCCGCCTACCGCGCGGGCCTGCGGGAAGGCGACGTGGTCGTCGACGTGGACGGGCACCCGGTGCGCGACCGTGCCGCGTTCCGCAAAGCGGTCGCGGAGAGCGGCGCCGTGACGCGGCTCTACGTGAAGCGCAACGGCCGCTCGATCTTCTTCGGCCTGCGCAAGGACCCGGCGCAGACCGCCGAGGCCGCGTCCCGCTGAGCGACGTGTCCGGTTTCCCGGGCGCGCAGACCGGTCGGGGTCTTCCCATAATCTTCCCCGCCGCTACACGGCTGTTTCATCATCGTTCCCCATCGTCCGGCATCGACTCAGCGAGGCATCGGCCGCCAGTCGGGGCGGCGGGGCGAGCGATTTGGGCGAATCACTGGTGCGGGAACGTCTTCGACGCGGCAGACTCAGCGCGGCACGACAAGGAGAGTGACGGATGGGGACCAGCCGGCTCCCGGGCTTCTACAAGATGCGCATCGCAGAGCGGCTCCGGCGCGTGGCCGAGCAACTCGAGGTGGACAGCGACGAGCTGGACGGTCTAGGCGAGAGCGGCACCCTTCCCCTGGCGAACGCCGACGCGATGATCGAGAACGCCGTGGGCGTCCTCGGCCTGCCGGTCGGGATCGGGTTGAATTTCCTGGTGAACGGTGAGGACGTCCTCGTCCCCATGGCGGTGGAAGAGCCCTCGGTGATCGCCGCCGTCAGCCTGGCGGCCAAGATCGCCCGCGACGGCGGCGGCTTCCAGGCCGACGCCGACCCCGCCCGGATGATCGGGCAGGTGCAGGTCTCGCATCTCGCAGACCCGCCCGGGGCCAAGGCCGCCCTCCTCCGCGAGAAGCGCCAGATCCTCGATGCCGCGAACGCGCTCCACCCGGCGATGAAGGCGCGCGGCGGCGGCGCCCAGGATCTCGAGGTGCGGCTGGTCCCGGTGCGCGAGGCGGAGAACGGCACGGCAGAAGTGCACGCCGTCGTGCACCTCCTGGTCGACACGCAGGACGCGATGGGTGCGAACCTCATCAACACGATGTGCGAAGGCGTGGCGCCGCTCGTCGAGCGCATCAGCGGCGGGCGGGTGCGGCTGCGCATCCTCTCCAATCTCGCCGACCAGCGGCTCGCGCGGGCGACCTGCCGCATCCCGTTCGACGCGCTGGCGGACTTCGGCTTCTCCGGAGCCGAGGTGGCCCACGGAATCGCGGAGGCGAGCCGATTCGCCGATGCGGACCCCTATCGCGCCTGCACGCACAACAAGGGCGTGATGAACGGCGTGGACGCGGTCGCGCTGGCCACCGGCAACGACTGGCGCGCCATCGAGGCGGGCGCCCATGCCTGGGCGGCGCGGAACGGCCGCTACGGGCCGCTCACGCGCTGGTGGATCGAGGACGGGCACCTGCTCGGCAAGGCGGAGCTGCCCATCCAGGTGGGCACCGTCGGCGGCGCGGTGAAGGCGAACCCGCTGGTGCCCGTGCTGCTGCGGCTGATGGGCAATCCCGGCGCCCGGAAGCTGGCCGCCGTCATGGCGGCCGTCGGCCTGGCGCAGAACATGGCGGCGCTGCGTGCGCTGGGCAGCGTGGGCATCCAGAAGGGGCACATGGCGCTGCACGCCCGCTCGGTCGCCGTGTCGGCGGGCGCCAAGGGGTCCGCGGTGGAAGAAGTCGCGCGGGCGCTCATCGCCGCCGGCGAGATCAAGCTGCACCGGGCGCAGGAGATCCTCGCCAAGCTGGTCGCGCAGAAGCCCACCGCCGAAGTGACGTGACGTCCGGGGGGCGTCAGCCGGGCGCCGCCGCCGGAACGGCGCGCATCGCTCCTCCGCCATTCCTCTCCGACTACGCCGCCGTCGCCGAGCCGCGCATCGCTGCTTTCCTCGACGCGCGCGCGTCCGACGCCGCGCATCTGCCCGTCGATCTCCGGACGGCGTTCTCGGCGCTGCGCGAGTACGTGCTGCGCGGAGGGAAACGGCTGCGCGGCGCGCTGGTCGTGCTGGGATGCGAGGCGGGTGGCGGCGAGCCGGCCTGGGCGCTCGACGCGTCGGTCGGGATGGAGCTCCTGCACGCGTACCTCCTGGTGCACGACGACTTCATGGATCGGGACGAGGTGCGCCGGGGCGGCCCCAGCGTGCACGCGGCGCTCGAGCGCGCGACGGGCTCCGCGCACCTGGGAGCAAGCCTTGCCGTGCTGCTCGGATCGCTGTGCGAGGCGTGGGCGCTGGAGCTCGTGCTGGGCGCGCCGGTGCCGCCGGAGCGCACTGCGGCCGCGGGAAAGCTGCTCGCGCGCGCGCTCCAGGACGTCACGGTCGGGCAGATGCAGGACGTGACGGCGCCGCTCGGTCGCGACCTCTCGGCAAGCGAGGTGCTCGCCGTCCAGCGGATGAAGACCGGCGGGTACAGCTTCGAGCTGCCGTTGCGGCTCGGAGCGCTGCTCGCGGGTGCGGGCGAGCCGATCCTGCAGGCGCTGGAGCGATTCGCCCGGCCGCTGGGACAGGCGTTCCAGATCGCCGACGATCTGCTCGGGACCTTCGGGTCTCCGGAGGT
>JBJMQJ010000214.1:0-4079 GCA_045802765.1 Myxococcales bacterium | reverse complement strand
CGTCGATGCCGTCACCTTTCACAGCGTCCTCTACCTCTTGCCCGATCGGGCCGCCGCCCTGCGCGAGGCCGCCCGCGTGCTGCGGCCCGGCGGCCGCGCGATCCTGCTCGAGCCGCGCGGTGGCACGCGCGCGACCGCCCGAGGTCTCGTCCGCGCCTTGGCGCGACCCGGCTGGGCGATGACCGCTTTGCTCTGGCGGGCGATGAGCGGCTTCTACGGCCGGTTCACCGCTGACGAGCTGCGCGTCCTTCTCGAGGCGGCCGGCCTGCGGGTGCTCAAGATGGACGAGGCGCTGGACGGCCTGGGGCTCTTCGGCGTCGCCGAGCGCCCGGCATGAAGCTGATGCACTTCTCCGACGTCCACGTGCAGCTGCGCGGCTGGAGGGAGAGGCCGCTCCGCGATCTCGGGCCCCTGCGCGCGCTGGCGACGGTCGAGCTGTGGAAAGGACGGGGGCGGGAGTACGACGCCGCCGAGGGCACGCTGCGCGAGCTTGCGCGGGTCGCGTCGGAGGCCGACCACGCGGTGTGCACCGGCGACCTGACGCAGCTCGGACATCCTGAGGAGTTCGCCGCCGCGCGCGACGCGCTCGGCGCGCTAGCGGGCGACGCGCAGCGGTTCACCCTCTTCCCGGGGAACCACGACCGTTACCCGTGGCGAGGCGCCCCCTCGAGGCTGTTCGAGGAACATTTCCCCGAGCACGCGCGCAGCGACCTGCCCGGCCCGCTGCGCGTCCGCCTGCTCCGCGAGGCCGCCATCGTGGTGCTCGATTCGGCTGGGCCACTGTGCTGGCCGGTGCTGTCGCGCGGCCGCGTGGGTCACGACCAGCTCGACGCGCTCGAGACGGTCCTCGCCTCGCCCCGGCTGGACGGGCTCTGCAAGCTCGTCGCCGTGCACCACGCGCCCTTCTTGCGCGGCGGCCGCCAGGACTGGCCGTGGCGCTCCCTGCGCGGCGCCCGGGCGCTGCTCGCGGCCGCACGCCGAGGCGGCGCCCAGGCCATCCTCTGCGGCCACATCCACGACCGTTTCGTGCACGGCACGGACCCGATGCTGATCTGCGCCGGCTCCTCCACCCGCCTCGGCCAGGAAGGCTACTTCGAGCTGGAAATCGCCGGCGGCCGCGTCCTCTCGGCCACACCGCATCCGCTCTGACGCCATTCCTATTCGGGGACACCATACGCAATTCCCTACCTGACGCGGCAATTCCGTATGGTGTCCCCGATTTAAGGATCCGCCTACCCGCTCTCGACCGGCGAGCAGGTCGTCTCCTTCAAGATGAAGCGCTGGCCGCTCGCCTCGTGCACCAGGACGCACTCCGCGCCGCTCTTCACCAGCCGGAAGCGCTCCGGCATCCCTGGCTCGCGCCCTTGCACGGGCAACCCGCTCGCATCTCGCTGCCGCGCCCGCTCGAGGACGAGCGTGCTCTCGCGGGTGAGCGCGTCGTCGGCAAGGGTGACGGCGACGCCATGCAAAGCAGCGCTCACCGCGCGGGCCACCTCGGCGCGGCCCCGCGAGCTGGGCTCGGCAAGAACGGCAGGCCGGTCCTGGCGAACGGGGGCCGATCTGCAGGCAGCGAGGGAAGCGATCGCGCAGGCGCCGACCGCCGCTTTCATCGTCATCTCCCCATGATGCGGATCTCCCGCCATGGCGGCCTGGCCACGAGCTCGCGCGAGCGCTCTGGATCTGCGAGTGCCGTGCGCGGGGGGGCCTGGGCGCCGGTCGGAGCCGGGCAGGGTCGGCCGGCCGCGTACCCCAAGGCCGCGGCGAGGCGCGCCTCCGCCGGATCTCCCAGCGCGTGGGCGAAGTCGTCCGCCACCTGGCAGCCCGTCACGCCGGCCCCGCCGCTCCCGTTGGGGACGAACCCGTCGGGGTAGTCGCCGAACCCTTTCGCGTTCACGCCTTTGAACTGGATGGAGAAGTACGTGGTCCCGCAGTTGTCGGCCGGGTAGAAGCCGTACGGCTTACCGCACGTCTGCGATCCGATCTGGATCACCTGCACGTCGATCCCCCGCAGCCCGTTGATGATCGACTCGCTCGCGGAACAGGTCCCCGGGCCGGTCAGCACGAACACCCGACTCAATCCGAGGGAAGGCAGCGCCTGCCTTCCGGCAGACAGGTTCTGCGCGGTAGCGACGAAAGGCGTGGGCCTGAGCGGCTGCCCCGCGACTGGATCGATGTTCGGGTACTTGTCGTTGAAAGACAGCACCTCGAACGTCTTCCCCGCGGTCGCGGCCGGACCTGCGATCATGTAGGCGAGCTCGCTGGCGATGGCCAGATACCCGCCGCCGTTGTAGCGGATGTCGAGCACCAGGTCGGTGATCGGCGGCTGGGCCTGCTGGAGTTTTTTGACCGCGTCGATGAGCATCGTCTCCGACGGTGCGTTGTGGTCGGTGAAGAGGATGTAGCCGACCGTCGTCCCGGGGATGGGTTGCCCGTTCTGCACCGGAGTGGTGGTGACGGTCGCCGACGTGAGCGTGACGGTGCGCGGGGTCGTGGCGCCGACGTCCAGGATCGAGAAGATATGGTTCTGGCTTGCCGCGGCCGGGAAGAGGCCTGCATTGAGCGTGGCGACGTCGCTGCCGTTCGTCACGTCGACGCCGTCCACGGCGAGCACCTTCGCCCCGCGCGCGATGTTCGCCTGCGTGGCCGCGCCAGGATCGATGTAGGCGGCGCGGACCTCGCGAGGAGGCCTCGGCGCGACCACGACCCACTGGATCCCGCCGTACCCGACCTCCACCCCGGCCTGGGACAGCGCCTCCCACTCGGCGGTCGGAATCAGGAAATGGAACCGGTCCTTCGGGTTCCCGGAGGACGTCACCGCAGTCGTTTTCAACACGCCGAAGTAGTCCTGCGGCGTGCGGTACGCGCCGGGATCCGCGTTCGGGACCTCGCGGTACCAGAGGTAGAGATCGTCGGTCCACAGCCGCAGCCAGATCTTCTCGTCAGTCACGCTCCCCTTCGTGTCGACCCCCAGCCGGGGCGCCGCGCACTTGTTCGCATACGCCGCGGCGGTGGAGGTCCCGTTTCCACCGCACGACAGGAGCAGGGCACCGAGCGCGCCCGCGACGATAGCGAGGCGCGGCATCCAGCGGTTCGTCATGGGCCTATTGTACTTGCCCGGCCGGGGTGCGGGCAGAACTTACTCGTTGCGCAGGGCAACGGCGGGGTCCAGCCGGGAGGCGCGCGCCGCCGGGTAGATCCCGAAGAGCAGCCCGATGCCGCCCGAAACGCCCAGGGAGAGCGCGACCGCCCAGGGCGGGACGGTGGCCGGCACGTCCATCGCGAAGCGGCCGACCGCCGCCATGCCATATCCGAGCAGGACGCCGATGACGCCGCCGCAGAACGCCAGCACCACCGCCTCGATGACGAACTGCGCCAGGATGCGCGAGCGCCGCGCCCCGAGCGCCTTGCGCAAGCCGATCTCGCGGGTCCGCTCGGCGACCGCCACCAGCATGATGTTCATCACGCCGATGCCGCCGACCAGCAGCGAGAAGCCGCAGATGACGAACATGACCAGGTTCACCTTGCCGGCCAGGTCGTCGAACATCGCCCGCGCCGAGTCGTTGGAGAACACCTCGAAGTCGTTCTCCTGCTGCGCGGAGAGCCCCCGGATGCGCCGGAAGGCCGAGATGGCCAGGTCCTGCACCTTGGCCATGTCGCGTTGTTCCTTCGCCATCACGCTGACGTTGACCGACCGCGAGGTCCCGTAGATCTCGCCGAACAGCGAGATGGGGATGGCGGCCACGTTGTCCGGGTCCCCGTCCAGCGGGATGCCGCCCTGGCGCTCGAGAGTGCCGACGACCTGGAGATCGAGCCGCCCCAGCCGCACGCGCTGGCCGATGGGATCCTGCCCCGGGAACAGCGTGTCCGCCACGCCCGCGCCGATCACCACCACCCGCGCGCCGTCGAGGGCCTCGCCCTCGTTGTACGTGCGCCCGGACGCCACGGCGAGATTGGTGTTGGTGAAGAACTCCGGAGTCCCGCCGGCGACCTGCACACCTTGGTCGATGTAGCCGTGGGCGCTCATCTCCTTGGCGTTCTCCCACAGCTCGGGTCCCACCTGCTTCGCTTCGGGGAGCGCG
>JBJMQJ010000213.1:0-12881 GCA_045802765.1 Myxococcales bacterium | reverse complement strand
GCGCCTTCTGCTCCCGCGTCCCGTAACGGTAGATCGGCATAGCGCCGAGGGAGATCGCGGCCTCGAGGGTCACGGCAACCGACGAGTCGACCCGGGCCAGCTCCTCAAGGGCGATGCACAGCGCGAAGTAGTCGCCGCCCATCCCGCCGAACTCCTCGGGGAACGGCAGCCCGAACAAGCCCATCTTGCCCATCTGCCGGACGATCTCGTAGGGAAACGCGTGCCGCTCGTAGAAGTCGCCGATGACGGGCGCCACCACCTCGCGCGCGAACTCCCGCACGCTTTCCCGCAGCGCCCCGTGTTCATCATTCAACCCGAACATCCGTGGAGTCCCCTCTAGACCGGTGTGATCCCGTGCCGCCGACGGGCGAACTGGCGGTCCTTGCCGCGCGCGGCGGCGAACCGGCGGACCACCTCGTCCCGCAGCTCGGCCGGCTCGATGACGGCGTCGACCACGAGCTCGCTGGCCAGCCGCATGATGTCGATGTCGCGCTCGTACTCGGCGCGCTTGTCGGCCACGAACGCGGCCCGTTCGTCCTCGGGCAGCGCCGCGATCTTGTTGGCGTAGACCGCGTTCACGGCGGCCTCGGCGCCCATGACGGCGATCTTCGCGGTCGGCAGCGCGATGGTGGCGTCGGGCTCGAACCCGGGCCCGCAGAAGGCATAGAGCCCGGCGCCGTACGCCTTGCGGACCACCACACAGAGCTTGGGGACCGTCGCCTCGCTGACCGCCATGATCATCTTTGCGCCGGCGCGGATGATCCCCTCGCGCTCCACCTTGGTCCCGATCATGAAGCCGGGCACGTCGGCGAGATAGAGCAGCGGCACGCCGAAGGCGTCGCAGAGCCAGATGAAGCGGGCGGCCTTGTCCGCGCTGTCGACGAAGAGCACGCCGCCCTTGTGCTTGGGCTGGCTGGCGACGATGCCGACCGGCTTCCCCTCGATGCGGGCGAAGCAGGTGATCACCTCCGGCGCGAACAGCTTCTTGATCTCGAACAGGCTGCCCTCGTCCACCAGCTCGCGGATGAGCGTGAACATGTCGAAGAACTTGTTCTGATCGGGCGGGATCAGCTCCTCGATGCGCTTCCCCGACGCCGCGGGCGGAACCGGGTTCGCCACCGGCACGGGCGATTCGAAGCTCTCGGGCAGATAGCCCAGGTACCGCTTGCCCGCCTCGATCGCCTCCTCCTCCGTCTTCACCAGCACGTCGCCGCAGCCGGAGACGGCGCAGTGCATGCGCGCCCCGCCCAGCTCCTCGAGCGTCACCTTCTCCCCGATGACCATCTCCGCCATGCGCGGCGAGCCCAGGTACATCGAGGCGTTCCCCTCCACCATCACCACGACGTCGCAGAAGGCGGGGATGTACGCTCCTCCGGCCGCGCTCGGCCCGAAGAGGAGGCAGAGCTGCGGCGTGAGGCCGCTCAGCTGGCACTGCAAGTGGAAGATGCGCCCCGCGCCGCGCCGCCCAGGAAACATCTCCAGCTGATCGGTGATGCGCGCGCCGGCCGAGTCGACCAGGTAGACCATCGGGCAGCGCAGCTTCAGCGCCTGCTCCTGGATGCGGACGATCTTCTCCACCGTGCGGCGGCCCCACGATCCGGCCTTCACGGTCGAATCGTTGGCCATGAGGGCCACCAGGCGCCCGGCGATCTTCCCCAGACCGGTGATCACTCCGTCCGCGGGCAGCTCGGGGTCGGCGGCGTTCGCCAGCGCGCCGTCCTCGACGAAGCTGCCCTCGTCGAGCAGCAGGCGGACGCGCTCCCGGGCGAACAGCTTCCCTTGCTCGGCGTTCTTCTGATGGTACTTGGCCGCCCCGCCCTTCTCGATGCGGTGCAGCTCTGCCTTGATCTTGGCGTCCGAGGACATGGCGGGCGCCTTGTAGCAGAGCGGGGCTAATCCCGCATCGGATCGAACATCGGGATCTGCACGACGTCGCCGCGGTAGCGGATGTCGCGCAGCTCGATGATGCGGAAGCGCTCGACGGGGCGCTGCATCCCCGCCTGCACGTCGTACTCGATCCAGCGGGTGCCGATCTCGTCGTCGGTCCGGTACCAGAGGTAGAGCGCGTCCGGGGTCATCTCGACGTCGGAGGCCCAGTCGTACGGCGAGGCCTGCTCCAGCGCCGATTCGGGCCGCTCCGGGTTGAACCAGGGCGCCTGGTACAGCCAGGCGACGTTCCCGTCGTGATAGCGGATGGCGAGCGCCCTGCAGCTGCGCTCCGTGCGCCCATGGCACTCGACCGCCGCCATCGGCGATCCGTCGCACAAGATCTGCCTGCCTTGCACCACCGGCTTGCAGGCCCCGAACTGGTGGACCCGCCCGGGTCTGGAAGCGGCGCAGCCGGCGAGCAGGGCGAAGACCCCCACAATGCGGATCCCGCAGGCGCGCATGACGGGAGGATAGCACGCCGGCCTGGCGACGGGATGTCCGCCCGGCCGGGTCGTGAGCTTGAGAACAGCGCGCGCTGGGGTACGATCGCGCCGGGATGCCCAGGCGGAAGCCGCGCGAGGGCGGCGACACGGCGGTAGCGACCGAGAAGAAGACGCGAACGGACCGCCCGCGGCTGTGGCGCGTCCTCCTCCACAACGACGACTTCACCACCATGGAGTTCGTGGTGAAGGTGCTGATGGAGGTGTTCAACAAGGCGGCCGCCGAGGCGACCGATCTGATGCTGCAGGTGCATCGCCGTGGCGCGTGCGTCGCGGGCGTGTACACTCACGAAGTGGCCGAAACGAAGATGGCGGCGGTGGAGCAGATGGCCCGGGAGGCGGAGTTCCCGTTCCTCTGCACCATGGAGCCGGAGCAGTAGCCGGATGAGGTGGAGCGGCGCTAGGCTCCTCAAGGTCGGGGAAGGGCCTGCGTCGGCCGTCGACAGGGGATTGGAAGAATGGCGTTGAGCATCACCAAGGAGCTGGAATCGACCCTGGGCCTGGCCTTCGCGGAGGCCAAGGCGCGGCGGCACGAGCACGTCACGCTGGAGCACCTGCTGTACGCGCTGCTCCGAGACCCGGTCGCCGCCCGCATCCTCCGCGCGTGCGGCGCCAGGCTGCCCGAGCTACGCCGCGAATTGGAGCAGCACCTGGACGAGTCGCAGCCGTCGCTGCCGCGCGGCGCCGATCGCGAGCCGGAGCACACCCAGGCATTCAAGCGCGTGCTGGAGCGGGCGGCGCTCCAGGTCCAGTCGAGCGGCAAGGAGCAGATCGACGGTGGCAACGTGCTGGTCGCCTTCTACCGGGAGCGCGATTCGCACGCCGTCTACCTGCTGGAGCGCCAGGGCATCACGCGCCTGGACCTGCTCCGCTACATCTCGCACGGCGCGCTCAAGGTGCGGGACCCGTCGGCCATGCGGCAATACGAGAACGGCGAGCCGGGCAGCGAGCGGGAGCATGCGCCTGGCGCGGACACCGAAGAGGACGAGGAAGCGCCGTCCGACGACCCGCTGGGCGCCTACTGCGTCGACCTGGTCGCTCGCGCCGCCGCGGGCAAGATCGACCCCCTGGTGGGGCGCGTCGCCGAGCTGGAGCGGACCATCCAGATCCTCTGCCGCCGCCGCAAGAACAACCCCATCTTCGTCGGGGAATCGGGCGTGGGGAAGACCGCCATCGCCGAAGGGCTCGCGCTCCGCCTGGCGGAGAACGGCGTCCCCGCCGTCCTCAAGGGCGCGCCGTTGTACGCGCTCGACCTGGGCGCCCTGCTGGCCGGCACGAAGTTCCGCGGCCAATTCGAGGAGCGGCTCAAGGGCGTGGTCAAGGCGCTCGCGCAGAAGCCCGGGGCCATCCTCTTCATCGACGAGATCCACATGCTGGTGGGCGCCGGAGCGACCAGCGGCGGGTCGATGGACGCCTCGAACCTCCTCAAGCCTGCGCTGGCGGACGGATCGCTGCGCTGCATCGGCTCCACCACCTTCCACGAGTTCAAGGCCAGCTTCGACCGCGACAAGGCGCTCGCCCGCCGCTTCCAGAAGATCGAGATCCTCGAGCCGTCCCACGACGAGTCCGTGCAGATCCTCCAGGGGCTCAAGTCGCGCTACGAGGACCACCACGGCGTCAAGTTCAGCGAGGAAGCGCTCAAGGCCGCGGTCGAGCTGTCGGCCAAGCACCTCGTCGATCGCCACCTGCCGGACAAGGCGATCGACGTGCTCGACGAGGCCGGCTCGCTCCAGCGCATGCAGCCCGCCGACAAGCGCGTCGCGGTCATCGAGGTCCCCCAGATCGAGCAAGTGGTGGCGAAGATCGCGCGCATCCCGCCGCGCAGCGTCTCGGCGGACGACAAGACCGCGCTCAAGAGCCTCGCCCCCGAGCTGAAGAAGGTCGTCTACGGCCAGGACGCCGCCATCGAGGCGCTCGCCTCCGCCATCCTGCTCTCGCGCAGCGGCCTGGGCAGCCCGACCAAGCCGATCGGCAGCTTCCTCTTCAGCGGGCCGACGGGCGTGGGCAAGACCGAGCTGGCGCGGCAGCTCGCGCGGACCCTGGGCGTGCCGCTGATCCGATTCGACATGTCGGAGTACATGGAGAAGCACACGGTCAGCCGGCTGATCGGAGCGCCCCCTGGCTACGTCGGCTTCGACCAAGGCGGGCTGCTCACCGACGCCATCCGCAAATCGCCGCACGCCGTGCTGCTGCTCGACGAGATCGAGAAGGCGCACCACGACCTGTTCGACCTGCTCCTCCAGGTCATGGATCACGCCACGCTGACCGACAACAACGGCCGGGCGGCCGACTTCCGCCACGTGGTGCTGATCTTCACCACCAACGCCGGCGCGCGCGAGATGAGCTCCGGGCGCATGGGGTTCGGCGCCGGCGGCAAAACGGAGCTGGTCGTCGGCACCGGCGCGGGCGATTCGCAGGTCAGCGTCGACGGCGGGCGTGGGGCGGGCGCCGCCAAGGCCGCCATCGAGCGGACCTTCAGCCCGGAGTTCCGCAACCGCCTCGACGGGTGGATCGCCTTCAGCGGCTTGCCGCGCGACGTGATCCTGCGCGTGGTGGACAAGCAGGCCGAGGAGCTGCGGGTGCAGCTGCGCGAGAAGAACGTCGAGCTGCAGCTCTCCGAGCCGGCGCGGAACTGGCTCGCAGACCACGGCTTCTCCCCGCAGTTCGGCGCGCGCCCGATGGCGCGGCTGCTGCAACAGGTGATGAAGAAGCCGCTGGCGGAGCGGATCCTCTTCGGCGACCTGCAAGGCGGGGGGACCGTGATGGCCGACGTGAAGGACGATCGCATCGAGCTGCGCCTGCTCGGCGCGCAGTCCTGAGCACGCCTGCCACCGGCCGCGCGACCTAGCGTCCCTTCCAGCGCGGCGGACGTTTCTCCGCGAACGCCGCCAGGCCCTCCAGGCGATCCTCGCTGCGGAGCGCCTTGTCGTAGTGCGCCCGCTCGCGCTCCAGCGCGGCGTCGAGCGCGAGGTCCCAGGCCTCCTCGAGCGACGCTTTCGCCGCCGCCACCGCGACCGGAGCATTGGCGGCGATCTCGTTCCCCAGCGCTACCGCGGCGGACACCGAATCGCCGGCGGCGCTGATGCGGTTGGCGAGCCCCATCTGCAGCGCTTCCCGGGCGTCGACACGGCGTGCCGTCAGCACCAGGTCGCGGGCACGACCCAGGCCGATCACCCGCGCGAGGCGCACCGTCCCGCCCCCGCCCGGAATGATCCCGATGCGCACCTCGGTGAGGCCGATCTGCGCGGCGGGATCGAAGACGCGCAGATCGCACGCCAGCGCCAGCTCGCAACCGCCGCCCAGCGCGAGCCCGTTCACCGCGGCGATCCACGGCTTGGGACAGCGCTCCACCTCGCGCAAGCCGGCGTGCAGCTCGACGAGCCATCCGCGGACGTCGTCCTCGGTCCACCCGCGCCGCTCCTTGAGGTTCGCGCCCGCGCAGAAGGCGCGTCCGCCTGCTCCGGTGACCACGACGGCGCGCACGCCCTCCTCCCCCGCCGCGCGTCGCGCTTCGGCGACCAGCTCCGCGACCAATGCGCGGGAGAGAACGTTCATGCGCGCTTCGCCGTCGATCGTGAGCACGCGGACCGGTCCGCGATCCTCGCTGCGCAGCTCGGGCATGGTCACGTCGACGCGGCCGGCCGTGCTTCGCCGGGAGCCCTGCGCCCCAGCGCGGCCTGGAGCCGGCGGCCGGTCAGCTTGTGTCCGATGAGCTCCTGCGCCAGCGCGCCCGCTTCGAGGAGCTTGGCGAGATCGATGCCCGTCGCGATTCCCATGTCGGCGCACATGCTCGCGAGATCCTCGGTGGCCAGGTTTCCGGCGGCGCCCGGCGCGTAGGGACACCCGCCGGTGCCGCCGATCGACGTGTCGTAGGTCGCGATGCCCATCTCCAGGCCGACCAGGCAATTGGCAAGCGCGGTGCCGTGCGTATCGTGGAGGTGGAGCGCGAGGAAGGCAGGCGGGAGCTCCTTCAGGAACAGCTCCAGGATGCGGCGGGTCTGCAGCGGATTGCCCACGCCGATGGTGTCGCCCAGCGACAGCTCGCCGCAACCCATGTCGCGCAACTGGCGGGCGATCTGCAGCGCGCGCTGGGCGTCGACCTTGCCCTCGTAGGGGCAGCCCCAGACGGTGCTCAGATACGCGCGCACCATGAGCCCGGCCTGGCGCGCGGCCGGGACGATCTCGCGGAAGCGCTCCAACGACTCGGCCACCGACTTGTTGGTGTTCTTCTGGTTGTGGGACTCGGTCGCGGACATGAACACGGCGACCTCCTTCAAGCCCGAGGCGATGGCGCGATCGAGGCCGGTGCGGTTCGGCACCAGCGCGCTGTAGCGGACGCCAGGCAGCTTGGGCGCCCGTTGCGCGACCAGATCGGTGTCCGCGAGCTGGGGGATCCAGTCGGGCCGGACGAAGCTGCCCACCTCGATGCGCGAAAGGCCCGAGGCGGCGAGCGCCGCGATCAGGCGCACCTTGGCGTCGACCGGCAGCCGCGCAGGCTCGTTCTGCAGCCCGTCCCGGGGGCCGACTTCGACCAGCGTGACGCGCGCGGGATACACGGTCAGCTCCGCGGGCTCACGTTCGCGCGCACCCACTCCGCGATCGACCGGGTGGTCGCCCCCGGCGTGAAGATCTCCGCGACTCCCATGCCCTTGAGGGGCTGGATGTCGGAGTCGGGGATGATGCCGCCGCCGAACACCACCACGTCCTGGGCGCCCTGCTCCTTGAGCAGGTCGATCACCGCGGGGAAGAGGGTCATGTGCGCGCCCGACATGATGGACAGCCCGATCCCGTCCACGTCTTCCTGCACGGCGGCGGCAACGATCATCTCCGGCGTCTGGTGCAGCCCGGTATAGATGACCTCGAATCCCTCGTCGCGCAGCGCGCGCGCGATGATCTTCGCGCCACGGTCGTGGCCGTCGAGCCCCGGCTTGGCCACCAGGATGCGGACCTTGCGTCCCGTGTCGGTCATCGAGGAAGAAGATAACCGATGCGTGGCGGGTCAGAAAGGGTATGGTTTGCTCCATGGCGGAGAAGGTGCAGCTGATCTGGAAGCCCGGCTGAACGGGCTGCATGAAGGCGCGGGAGTTCCTCGCGCAAAAGCTCGGTGACGCGGTGGAGCTGCGCAACATCCTCAAGGAGCCGCTCTCCGTCGAGGAGCTGCGCCGGCTCGCCTCGCGGGTGGGCGGAGTGGACGAGCTGGTCGCCCCGAAGCGGCGCGCCGAGGCGGAGGGCCTGCAAGGCGAGAAGCTGCTGCGCTGGCTGGCGGAGGACGGCGCGCGCGTGCGCAGGCCGATCGTGGTGACCGGCAGGAAGGTGACGCTGGGCTTCGCCGACGCCGCGCGAAAGGAGCTGGAAGAGTCGTTGTAGGGCTACTTCTCGAGCAGCGCGATGAGCTGCGGGGTGGTCTCCGTGAGCGGCTCGTGCAGCCGGGAAAAGCGCAGGCCGGCGACGTACGCGAGGGCGGCGAGCGCGTCCGGCGGGTAGTAGCGGATGTGGAACTCGGCTTCGAGGACCTCTCCGGAGTCGAGCCGCACGGTCTTGCGCACGTGGTCGACCGAGCCGTCGAAGCGGCCCTCCTCGACCATCTTGCCCAGGCCGGGGATCTGGTGCTCGGCCTTGACGTGGGGGCTCGCCGCGAGCCGCAGCGGGTTGTCGGTGGTGAGGACCAGCGCACCGCCAGGCCGCAGCACCCGGGCCGCCTCGACCAGCGCCAGCGCGGCGTCCTCCTCGCTGCCCAGGAACATCGAGCTGTAGAAGCAGAACGCGGCGGCCAGGCTGCCCTGGTGGAGCGGGAGCGCGCGCAGGTCGGCGCGCACCAGGGCCGCCCGCGGCGCCTCCGCCCGCGCCTCGGCGAGAAGGAGCGCGCTGCGGTCGACACCGAGGGCGCGGTGCCCGTACTGGACGAGCTCGCGCAAGTGCCGTCCGTACCCGCAACCCAGGTCGGCGACCGGCTTGCCAGGCTCGACCTGCGCCAGTTGCAGCGCGGCGCGCACGTCCTCCTGCGCCAGGCGGCGGGGAGCCATCCTCCGCGTCGTTTCCAGGAAGATGCGGTCGGCGTGTCTCATGCGCGCGAAAGCATCCGCATTCGCGAGATGCAGTGTAACCACCGCCGCCCGAGCGAGACCGGCGGCCTGCTCGTCGGCAACAAGGTGGAGAGCGAGCTGGAGCTCGAAGCCGTCGCAGCGGCGGCCAAGGCGGCCTGACCTCGAGACGCCGGCGGGCGACCCGTGCAGCACGGGCCGCCCGCGCGGTCCGACTAGGGCGTGACTTTCGAGATGCGCGTGGCCCAATTCCCCAACGGGGCCCTCGTGCCGCCGCAAGTGCCGAACGACGCGCCCGCGGTCCGGTACTCGGCCAGCGTGCACGTCTGGGCGATGTACTCCGAGGAGATCCAGATGGAGTTGCCGTCCACGGCCGCCGCACCGTAGTCGCCCCACCGCGGCCGCCGCGCAGCCACCAGCGGCAGATAGCCGGTGAAGCCGTCCTGCGGCCCGGCGCCGGCCGCGGCGACGTGCAGCTCGCCTGCGCCGATCTTCGCGTCGATCCCGACGTAGCCGGCGGACGGGAAGTTGTCGTCACCGACCAAGGTGAAGGCGAGCACGCCTCTTCCGCTTGGCGTCACCGCGAGGGCCGGATAGGTGAGGTTGTTGTTCGCAACTCCCAGGACGCCCTGCGCAAAGATGACCCCAGAATTGGGGTTGAGCACGAAGTACGCGATGCCCGCCTTCGTAGCGCCGCCGATGCTGACCGCCGTGTCGAGCGCGCCCCACAGCTTCCCGTTTGCGTAGGTGACTTGCTGCATGCGGGAATCGTTGCTGGCCAACGCCGCGATCGGGTTGGTCCTGCTCGCGGCGGCGGCGACGCCGACAGATGGAGAGCAATCGGCCAGGGCCACGCAATCGCGCAGAGGCGTGCTGCCAGGCTTCTGGACCGACGGCGGCGGCACCGCGTACTGGGTCACTCCCACGGCCTTCCGGCTCAGGGCGGGAGCTGGCGCCGCGCCGTCCATCGACGCCGTATTGGTCACCGACCAGACCAGCAATTGCGTCGAGGCATCGTCGTCATTGAAGACGGCATCCGAGCTGAGCAGGAATTCGGTCCCACCATTGTCGTTGGCGTAGATGCCGCCCGGCGACGTCGCCGGCCAGACGGTGAAGCCGGGCACGGGCAAAAGCGGGTTCGTATCGAACAGCGCCACGTTCACGGTCCGGGATCCGGCCGCGAGCGCCCGTTTGGAGACCGCGTAGATCTGGGCACCGCGGAAACCCGGGGCGGCGAGGTTGAATTCGTTGGTGGTCAGGAAGATCGCGTTCCTGTCGGCGCCGATGTGCGGGTAGTCGCCCAGGCATGGTCCGTGGACGTTCTGGCCTCCGACCCGCGCAATGCACTTGTGGTCGGGCGTGCCTTGCGTCCCGTCGTTCTGCACGGGCAACTTGAAGACCGTCCAGAAGCCGAGCGGATCGGGGCCATTGCTGACCGCGATGTCGAGGTGGTTCTTCCCGGACAGCCCCTGCGTCGTCGGGGCAGCGCGATCGAGCGTCAGGACCACGTGGAAGAATCGTTGCGTGTCGGCGTCGAAGTAGCAGACCGGATCGGTGATCGATGGTCCGAACTGCAGCGGGTTCTTCGTCCGGTCGATCGCCGGCGCGTACCCGTAGAAGGTATTGAGATCGACAGCCCCCGTGAGCGCGTTGCCGGACGTGTCGAAGATCCGCAGCACGTCGTTGACGCTGGAGAGGACGAAGCCGTTCCCCACGCAGAGCGCCTGGTCGGGTGGCTCGACGGTGAACTGATTTCCACCGTTGGCGAACCGCTGCTGGTTGAGGTTCGGGCCGTCGAAGCTCAGCTTCAGCTCCGGATTCGACTTGGCTCGCGCCGCGTCGCGCGCGGGCGACCCGGCACCGGGTCCTTTTGCGATGGTCCGGTTGACCGTGGTCTGACCATCGCCCGCGACGTCCGCGTCCAGCCCATCCTCGTCCTGGTCGCCGGCGAGTGCTTCGTCGAGCTCGACGTTCGTGATCGCGTCGCCTCCAGGCGCGATGGCGTGCGGCGTGACCGTGCCGCTGCTCGAAATCTGGAAAATCACAGGGCCGGCGGCACGGACCGCGCCTCCGGCGAGCAGCAGAATCCCTAGTGCGGCGAACTTCGGCAAGCGGTTCATGGAGTCCCCCGGGGAGAAGTCCCCTCGTTTGGGCGCGCATCTTTTGCGGCCGAGCGCCGGTCAACTCAAGGCCGGGTGCGTCAAAGTGGGAGCGGGTAGGTCTTAAAAGCTGCCCTTTTCGCGGTACGCGCCCCAGACCTTGCGGAACACGTCGCACACCTCGCCCAGCGTGCAGTACGCCTTCACCGCCTCGAGGACCGGGCCCATCAGGTTCTTCTTCTCGTCCCTACACGCGGCCTCTACCGCGCGCAGCTTCTCCTGCACCGCGGCCTGGCTCCGGGAGCGCTTCACCGACTGGAGGCGCTCGATCTGGTCGCGGGCGACCTTCTCGTCGATCTTGAGGATTGCGATGGGCTCCTCGCGCTCGGACTTGAAGGAGTTCACCCCCACGATCTTCCGCTCGCCGGTCTCCACCTCGCGCTGGAACTGGTACGCGCTCTCCGCGATCTCGCGCTGCGGATAGCCCTCCTCGACCGCGCGGATGATGCCCCCGAGCTGCGCGATCTTGTCGAGGATCTGCAGCGCCCTCTTCTCCATCTCGTCGGTGAGGTACTCGACGTAATAGCTGCCCGCCAGCGGGTCGACGACGCGGTCGACGCCGCTCTCGTGCGCGATGAGCTGCTGCGTGCGCAGCGCAAGTCTGACCGAGTCTTCCGTCGGGAGCGCGTAGGTCTCGTCGAGCGAATTGGTATGCAGCGACTGCGTGCCGCCGAGGACCGCCGCGAGGGCCTGCAGCGCGGTGCGCACCACGTTGTTGTACGGCTGCTGCGCGGTGAGGGACACGCCCGCGGTCTGCGCGTGGGTGCGCAGGCTCATGCTGATCGGCTTCTTCGCCCCGAATCGGTCGCGCATGGTGCGCGCGTAGATGCGGCGCGCGGCGCGGAACTTGGCGATCTCCTCGAAGAAGTCGTTGTGCACGTCCCAGAAGAAGCTGAGGCGGGCGGCGAACTGGTCGACGTCCAGGCCGCGCTTGATGCACTCCTCCACGTAACCGAAGCCGTCGGCGAGCGTGAAGGCCATCTCCTGCACCGCCGTCGCGCCCGCCTCGCGGATGTGGTAGCCGCTGATCGAGACCGGGTGCCACCTCGGCATGTGCCTCGCGGTGTACTCGATCATGTCCACCACGATGCGCGTCGCCGGCCGCGGGCCGACCACCCATTCCTTCTGCGCGATGTACTCCTTCAGGACGTCGTTCTGGATGGTGCCGCCCAGCTGGTCCTGCGAGACGCCTTGCTTCTCGGCGACGGCGACGTAGCAGGCGAGCGCGAAGATGGCGCTCGCGTTGATGGTCATGCTGGTGGTGACGCGGTCGAGCGGGATGCCGCCGTAGAGGATCTCGAAGTCCTTGAGCGTCGAAACGGCGACGCCTTCCTTCCCCACCTCGCCGCGCGCCATCGCGTGGTCGGCGTCGTAGCCCATCAGCGCGGGCATGTCGAAGGCGGTGGACAGCCCGGTCATGCCGTGCTCGAGGAGGTACTTGAAGCGCTGGTTCGTGTCCTGCGGAGAACCGAATCCGGCGAACTGCCGCATCGTCCACAGCCGGCCGCGGTACATGGTCGCCTGCGGTCCGCGGGTGTACGGGAAGCGCCCCGGAAATCCCAGGTCGCGCTCGTACTTCTCCACGTCCTCCGCGCTCGGCCGGCCGACGTCGGCAGGCGTCAGGAGGTCGGGGATGGGAATCCCGGAGTCGGTATGGAAGTCGGCGCGCCGCAACGGGCTCTTCGCCACCGCCGGGGCCAGGTCCTCCTTGCGCCACCGCTCCTCCTCGGCTTCCAGCCGGGCGACCGGATCCTGGTCCTTCGGATGCCTCATGAGATCGAGATAACACGCGATGCGCGATGCGACCACCAACGGGCCGGCCCGCTGTCGTGCGAAGTGCGCGCGTGCGCCGCTCAGTCCTTGAGCACGTCCCGCGAGATCACCACCCGCTGCACCTCGCTGGTGCCCTCGTACAGGGTGCTCGCGCGCACGTCGCGGTAGTGGCGCTCGACGGGAAACTCGTCGATGTACCCGTATCCGCCGTGGACCTGGACCGCGGCGTCGCAGACGCGATTCGCGGTCTCGGTGGCGAACAATTTCGCCATCGATCCCTCGCGCGAGAATGGTCGCCCTTGCTCCTTGAGCCCGGCCGCATGCAGGGCGAGCAGCCGGGCGGCTTCGAGCTGCGTTTCGCAGTCCGCGAGCAAGAAGCGAATCGCCTGGAAGTCCCCGATCGGGTGACCGAACGCGCGCCGCTCCTTCGCGTACCTCACCGAGGCGCGCAGCGCCGCGGTTCCGATGCCCACCGCCTG
>JBJMQJ010000212.1:0-8477 GCA_045802765.1 Myxococcales bacterium | reverse complement strand
TGCAGACCTACACGGTGCAGCCGACGCAGGGCAATCCGGAGGAGCCCTACAAGTTCACGATGCCCAAGTGGACCGAGATGCGCGAGGGGATTGCCATCCCCGGCATTCCCATCGGCCACAAGATCGCCGACCCCATCACCGGGAAGGAGGGCGGCTTCCGCGCCGAGCGCAATCAGACGTTCAAGAAGTGGGCGACGCGCACCATGCGGCCGGTGGTGGACTTCGACAAGTGCATCAAGTGCACTCTGTGCTGGCTCGCCTGTCCGGACTCCGTCTTCGACGTGACGCCCGAGGGTCTCTACGACGCGAACATGGAGGCCTGCTGCGGCTGCGGCGTATGCGAGGCGGTCTGCCCCGAGCCCCAGTGCATCACCATGGTCAACGAGACCGCATTCCCGGACAACGCCGGACAGTGGGACGCCTGGAGGAAGGATCACGACGGATACGAGAAGTGGGTGAAGGAGAAGATCGCCGATCGGCCCGAGCGGTCCCACGGCTTCCGCTTCCGCGGCCAGTACGAGGAGCAGGTCCCCGACATGCTCCAGATCGCCCGGCAGGGCTGAGGGAGAATCGACATGGCAGAAGCAATCGTTCCCCACCAGGAGTTCAAGCAGCCCCTTCCGACCAAGGCGAAGGGCGACGAGACTTCGCTCATCACCGGCAGCGAGGCCATCGCCGTCGCGTGCAAGCTGGCCGACGTGGACGTGATCACCGCGTATGCCATCCGGCCCTACGACACCGTGATGCAGTACATCGCCAAGTTGGTGGCGAACGGCGAGCTGGATTGCGAGTACATCGTCGCCGAAGGCGAGCACTCGCAGTTCGAGATCGTCAAGCACGCCAGCGCCTGCGGCGCGCGCGTGTTCTGCGGATCGTCCGGCGTGGGCTGGATGTACGCGATGGAAGCGCTCACCGTCACGCCCGCGCTGCGCATCCCCATGGTCGCCATGGTCGGCAACCGCGCCCTCGACGACCCGGGCGCGTTCGGCGTCGAGCACAACGACGCGCTGGCGGTGCGGGACCTGGGCTGGCAGCTCGTCTGGGTCGACAGCGCGCAGGAGGCGCTCGACGTCGCGCTCATGGCCTACAAGGTGGCCGAGGACCGGCGGGTGTTCCTGCCTCTCGCGATCAGCTGCGACGGCGCGTTCCTCACCCACTCGCAGGGAATCGTGAAGATCCCCTCGCGGGAAAAGGTGGATTCCTTCCTCCCACGGTACAACCGCGGCGACCTGCTCCTCCACCCGGACAACCCCATCAGCGTGGCGCCGCAGGCGAACGAGGACTGGCTGATGGAGATCCGCCGCCAGACCGCGGCGGCGATGGAGCGCTCACCGACGGTCATCCGCGAGGCGTACAAGGACTTCGCGCGGATCTTCGGCCGGGACTATGGCAACCCGTTCTTCGAAGAGTACATGACCGACGACGCGGACGTGGTCCTCGTCGGCATGGGCACCCTCTCCACCCCGGTCAAGGTCACCATCCGGCAGATGCGCGAGGAGGGCAAGAAGGTCGGGTTCGTCCGCGTGCGCTGGTTCCGGCCGTTCGCCGCCGAGGAGCTGGCGAAGTCGCTCGGCCGCTTCAAGGCGGTGGGCGTCATCGACCGCGACTTCTCGCTCGGCTCGCCGTTCCACTCGGGGGTGCTCGCCACCGAGGTGCGCACCGCCCTGTATCCGTCGGCGAATCGGCCGCCGGTGCTCGGGTTCATCTGCGGCCTGGGCGGCCGCGAGGTGACCGTGCCCGACGTGCGCAAGATGAGCGAGAAGATCTACGAGGCGGCGGCCGGCAAGTCGCAGCCCTTGACCCAATGGATCGGCCTGCGCGAGTAGCCGGCCACCGTCCGAACGATTCGAGAAGGAGACTGAAGATGGCGACGACCGATAGGGAGTTGGCGGAGCTGACGCACCTGCGCGGCACGCAGAAGCTGGATGCGTTCAAGGGTGTGAAGAAGCTTCCGCTCGAGGAGTTCTTCACCTCCGGGCACCGGACGTGTCAGGGCTGCGAGTCGGCCCTGGTCATGAAGCTGATGGTGAAGGCGGCGGGTCCACGCACGGTGGTGCTGGGCAGCACCGGATGCATGTACGTCGCGAACACGACGTACTACAGCACCTCGTGGGTGGTGCCCTGGATGCACACGCAGCTCGGCTCCTCCGGCTCGGCGGCGCTGGGCGCGTCGGCCGCGCTCAAGGTGCTGATGCGGAAGGGCAAGATGAAGGAGGAGCCGATCAACGTGATCGCCTTCTGCGGCGACGGCGGCGGCGCCGACATGGGGCTCGCCGGAATCTCCGCGACGCTCACGCATCCCGACTACAACTGCCTGATCTTGATGTACGACAACGAGTCGTACGCCAATACGGACATCCAGCTCTCGGGGTCCACGCCGTATGGCGCGCATACGACCTTCAGCCCGCCCGGGAAGGTCAAGCGCATCATGCATCACCGCTGGAAGAAGAACATGGCCGGGATGATGGCGGCGGGTCACCCGACCTGCAAGTTCGTCGCGACGGTCTGCATGTCGTATCCGGTGCACGCGATGAACGCGGTCCGCAAGGGGCTCAGCATCGGCGGTCCTACCTTCATCCACTCGCTCGACCCTTGCCCGAAGGGTTGGGACTACGACCCGATGCAGTCGCACGAGCTGGGCGAGCTGGCGGTGCTGAGCGGCATCTGGCCGCTGTACGAGGTGGAGAACGGCGTCCTCAAGCTGGTCGGCAAGACGCGCGACATCGCCGACGGCCGCGTGAAGCGCCTGCCGGTCAAGGACTACCTGCTCCGCCAGGGCCGCTTCGCCCACTTCACCAACGACGACCTCGACTACTTCCAGAGCAAGATCGACGAGATGTGGGACCGCTGGGTCATCCCCGGCGTGATCCCCTTCAAGAAGCAGCTCGACGAGGATCGCCCGCCGTCCGCTTAACGCCGGGGGGCCTTTCGTCCTACACTGGCTCATCTGCCCGGCGCGCCCTCGCGCGCCGGGCGGCTGAAGTGGACAGCACCGGGCCGGACCCCGCAGGTCCGCGCCCTTGCCCGGGGGTTTCAGCCTATGGACGCAACGTCGGCGCAAGAGCACGAGAAGCTCTCCGATAACCGCTGGCTCATCCTGTTCTTCAGCGTTCTCAGCATGATCGCGGTGGCGAACTTCCAATATGGATGGACGCTGTTCGTGCCGCCCCTGCAGAAGCACCTCCGCGTGGAGCAGGCGGCGGTCCAGGTCACCTTCACCGTGTTCGTGCTGCTCGAGACCTGGCTGGTGCCCTTCGAGGGCTGGCTGGTCGACAAGTTCGGCCCGAAGCGGCTGGTCGCCCTCGGCGGCGTCCTCGCCGGGCTGGGCTGGTTCGGCAGCGGCCACGCCGAGACGCTCACGGCGCTGTACCTCTCGTACGCCGTGGCAGGCCTCGGCGCGGGCGTGGTGTACGGGACGGCGATCGGCAGCGCGCTCAAGTGGTTCCCGGATCACCGCGGTCTCGCCGCCGGGCTCACCGCGGCGGGCTTCGGCGCCGGTTCCGCGCTGACCGTCTCCCCGATCGCCAACATGATCACCGAGAAGGGCTACCAGCACGCCTTCATCTACTGGGGCGTCATCCAGGGCGCGGTCGTCGTGCTCTGCGCGCTCTTCTTGAAGGCGCCGCCCGCGGGATGGCTGCCGCATGGCTGGAAGTCCGCTCCCACGGGCTCGGAGGTGAAGAAGCGCCAGAGCAACTTCGACTTCACCTCGGGCCAGATGTCCGCCACCTCGCAGTTCTGGGTGATGTACTTCATGATGACGCTGGTCGCCACGGGCGGCCTGATGGCGACCGCCCAGTTGAACCCCATGGCGGTCGACTTCAAGGTCGACAAGGTGCCGATCCACGTCCTCTGGTTCACGCTGCCGGCGCTGCAGTTCGCTCTGTCGGCCGACCGGGTGCTGAACGGGATCTGCCGGCCCATCTGGGGCTGGATCTCCGACCACATCGGGCGCGAGCTGACCATGACCATCGCGTTCACGCTGGAGGCGTGCGCGATATTCCTTCTCGTCAAGTTCGCCCACAACCCGACGGCCTTCGTCGTCTTCAGCGCCTTCACCTTCTTCGGGTGGGGTGAGATCTACTCGCTGATGCCGGCCATCTGCGGAGACTTCTTCGGCCGCAAGCACGCCACGCAGAACTACGGCTTCCTCTACACGGCAAAGGGCACGGCGTCGGTCTTCGTTCCCATCGGCTCGGCGCTGGCGGCGGGCAAGGCGTTCGACTTCCGCGCCGACGTCCTGCTGCTCATCGGCGGCGCGCTCGCTTTCTTCTCGCACTTCCTCGCGCCGGCGGTGCTCAACGTTCCCTTGAAGAAGAAGACCCACGACACGCTGTTCGGCATCGGCCTCGCCATCGTCCTGTACGGAATCGTCCTGACGGTGCTTCCGGGCGTGTGGACGCCGTTCGCCGCGAAGTTCACGCTGCCGAAGATCGGATGGGCGGGCGTGTTCTCCATCGCGATCGCATTCGACCTCGCCGCCGCGGTGATGGCGTTCTTCGTGCTGCGCAGGATGAAGGTGCCCGTCCCGCGGCAAGCGCCGCCCGAGGTGACGGCGCAGTCCGCGGTCGGGATACCAGCGCTCAAGCCGTAACCCAGCTTGGGGGGCGGGGCGCCGGGCGACCGGCGCCCCTGTTCACGATCCGGTCGAGCGCGCCTGCGCGTGGCCGAGCGGCTGGGTCGCCTCGGCGCGCGCAGGCATCGCGGCGCACACGCGGGCGAGGCAGAACGAGGAGATGGCCATGACGACGTCGCGTACCGCGATGTCGTAGTAGCCGGCCAGGACGAGATCCAGCGCGATCCCGATCAGCCACAGCCCGACGATCCAGGCGAACACGCGGGTCCACGGCGTGACGAGCACGCCGATGCCGGCGACGATCTCGATGATGCCGACGATGTGCATGAAGGACGTCGGCTTCATCGGGATCATGTTCGCGATGGCGGGCGCGAGGTAGCGCTCCCAGTGGACGAGGATGTTCGTGAACTTGTCCAGCCCCGCCACGATCGGCACCAGGCCGAAGACGAGCTTCAAGGTGCGGTAGATCGTGACGATCGCGCGATCTTCGATGCGAACCCCTGCGGAAGTGTCCATGCTTTCCACCACGAGTCACTTGCCCCTCTTTACGAAGCTAGGACTCGCCAAATCACTTCGGTAAGGGAGCCGCTCTCCGGGCGTGCGTGCGGGGGTTCCCTCGTCCGCCCGCCGCGGGGCCCATCAAAAACGCGCCGATACGCGGGCGAAGATGGACCGCCCCGGCGCCCAGTGGCTCCCGTTGAAGCCGTTGTTGATCCGGTATGCGTAGCGCGCGTCGAACAGATTGACGAGATCGACCGCGAACGCCGGCCGCATCGGCAGGCCGCGGAATTCGTAGCCGGCCCCGACGTCGACGCGCACGTGACCGGGCACGTGCTGGTCGTTCGCGGGACCGGTGCGCAGCCCGCTTCCGTACTCGAAGAGCGAGGTGAGCTTCCAGCCGCTTTCCTTGAACGTTGCCCCGGCGCTCGCCTTCCAGCGTTGATCGTGGTCGAGGAACTGCCACCCGTCGTTCGCTAGATCGCCGGGGCCGAAGAGGTACTGCGCGGACTCGATCCCGCGGCCCATCGCCTTCTGCAGGGTGCCGTTGGCGAAGGCCTGGAATCGGCGCCCCAGCACCAGGATGGCGCTGGCCTCGATCCCTCCGGCGCGTCCGTCGCGAAAATTGTAGGGACTGATCAGATTGGTGCTGCCCACGCCCACGTCGTCGAGTTGATCGTCGGTGAGCTTGCCCCAGCCGGTCAGCTTCAGCGTGAGCTCGGGGAGCACTCGCGACTCGATGCCCAGCTCGGCATATCGATCCTTTTCCGGCTTCAGGTCGTAGCTCACCGCCGCGCCCGGCGGAACGAGTCCAAGGATGCGAGCGGCGGCCGGTGAATCCAGGACCGGCGGCGGCTGCCAGAGCAGGCCGGCGAATGCGTGCACCACGGTGTCCCCGCCCAGCGAGTACGCGATGCCGAGGCGAGGACCGAAGCCGACGTCGAAGGCCGTCTCCGGATTCCCGACGAAGCTCACGCGCTGGAAATCCACACGGACGCCGCCGGTCACCACCAGCGGTCCGAAAGTAGCGCGATCCTCGAGATACACGCCTCCGGTGGTCGCGTGCGAGGTGTCGGCGCCGCGCACGGTGAGCGCCGGATCGGGACCTTGAAGCGCGTCGCTGCGCGTATACGCGGTGTAATCGCTGGTGGCGAAGAGCTGATCGATCTGCCCGCCCAGCTTCACGACGTGGTCCTCGCCCACGCGCCAGAGTTGCTCGGCATACCCCTCCAGGTGATCGGCCGTGCGAGCGACGTCGCTCGCCGTCGCGCACGTGGTGTTGCCCGCATCGTCGGTCGAGCACGGATCCTGCGTCGGCCCCAACGAATGCTGGGCGTCGCCGAAGAGAAATCCGTAGCTATGCCGGTAGGAGAGCGCGACCCGCAGGGAAGCGCGCGGGTCGAAATCGTGCCGGATGGCGAGCAGGGCGAAGCCGTCGCGCTCGTTCTCCGTCTGGTTCGTGTCCCCCGGGAAGAACGGAGGCGGATCGTTCCCGTACTGGTCCGGGTTCCTGCCCCCGTTCGGAGCGGACGGATCCAAGGGACCTACCGTGGTGTCGATGGGGATCCGGTAGAAGTTGTGCGCGTACGCGCCGAGCAGCGTCACGTGCGTGCGGTCCGAGGCGCCGTACTCGAGCTTGAGAAAGGCCCGTTCCTCGTCCCCGCCGGCGTGCTGCACCACGTCGGGGACGGCGGGGTCGAGGGCACGGTCCGTGGTCCGGTAGCTCCCGCCGGCCAGGACGCTCCAGGATCCGATCTGCTTGCCGTAGAGGACGCTCGGGCTCAGCGTTGCGTACGAGCCCGCCTGCATCTCGATCTCTCCTTCGCCCTCGTCTGGGGGACGGCGGGAGTTGAGGTTGACCACGGCCGCGAGGCGCTCGCCGTACTCGACGCCCAGCCCGCCGGTGAGCACTTCCATGCCGTCGATCAGCTTGGGCGAGAGAAACCCGCCGAACAACCCGCTCACCGAGTCCGGGAGCGGTACGCCATCGAGCTGGTATTGGATGTTGGCGTGGTTCCCGCGGGCGAAGAGATTCCCGAAGGCGTCGTAGACGAACCCCGGCTGGGTGGCGAGGATCTCGTTCACGGACTGGCTGTCGCCGCGGGGCAGCTCCTCGATCTGCTCGCGATCGAGCGTCGCCACCGAGGAGGGCACCTTCGCCGGCGTGGGCGCGAGCGGGCGCCGGCCCTGGACCACGATCTGCTGCTCGGCGGCAGGACGCAGCGAGATCGACGCCACCACCACATCGCCGGAGGCAACCCGCACCTCCTGCTCCGTCATCACGCCGGCCGGACCGGTTGCCCGGATCCGGTAGCTCCCGAACGGTACCTGCTCGAACTCGAAATGGCCCGCGGCGTCCGTCACATGTTCGTCGACCCGACGGCCGTCGCGCGCGAGGAGCTGCACCTTCGCGCCGGCGACGGGACCTTCGCCATCGCCCAGGACGGTGCCTTCGATGATGCCGAGGTTCGCGGCGAGGGCCGCGAAGGAGACTGCTGCTACCAAAGCAAACACCACAGGACTCGACCGCATGGATCCCTCCGCTACGTGAATCGGTGGAAAGGCGCCGCAGCGACCCCGCCGGGGGCCGCCGCCGCTCTGCTGACCAGGGACGGACGTCAGCCAGTCGCCGCTTCATGGCAGCGGCGCTGCGCTTTTCACGATTACGTCGGAGGGGAAAGCTTCGGAGCGAGGCGGTACAGCTCGATCGCCGCCGGACGTGATTCCTCGGTGGGCGCGGGCGCGGTCTCGCGAACGACGGTGGCCGCGATGGGTAGAGCGGCGGGAGACATCGCCAGGCGCTGCCATGCCGCGGGTGTCGCCTCGCATGCACGGTGGGCATGCTCGGTTGCCTCCCTGGAGGGAAGCATCGTCGCCGCGGAATGGGAGTGGGGAGTCCCTGGCGATTCGTCCGGCGCGTCCTCGAACTGACCGTCGACGGGACACGCGACATGGTGCACGCGCGCCGCGTGGCCCGCCTCGAACACGGAGGGGGCCGCCAGCGAGGTCGCGACCAGCAGCGGAACGAGCCGTTTCATGCGGAACGAATCGTAGACGCGACCGGAGCGGCGTCCATTCAACGTTCCGACGAAAGTCGCGGCGTCGCCTAGAACGCGAATGCCGCCGTGAGGCGCAGGCTCCTCTTCTCGGCGGGGTGGAAGTGGACGTCGGCGACGCCGGCGGCCTGTTCGCCGCGGAGCCGCGACGTGTAGAAGTAGGCGATGTCGTCCACGACCGCGTCGAGAAGGTTGAACACGTCGAGGCGCACCTTCGCCCAGCTCGTGGCGCGGTAGGTCGCCTGCGCATTGAAGATCGTCGAGGCCGTGGAGCGGACGCTGTCGTCCTCGACGAGCGGCGGCGATCCGAAGTTTGTTGTTTAGAGGGTCGTGTAGGTATAGAGTTT